>NZ_AMFQ01000096.1:0-106772 GCF_000335555.1 Acinetobacter sp. WC-743
CTTGATATGTGCTGAATTAGCAGGAGACTTTCACTTGGGATATGCTAGGCAGCTAACCGATAAAAGTTCTCTGCTATTTGATTTGGCGTTTTAAAATCCAAACTCTTTTGAATTCTTCGCTGATTATAAAATAACACAATGTATTCTGTAATATCTGCTTTAGCTTCATCTCTGGTTTTATAGTTGCAATGATGCACTAATTCATTCTTGAGTATGCCCCAGAAACTTTCAATCGGTGCATTATCGTAACAGTCCCCACGTTTGCTCATTGAACCTTGAAAATCACATTTTTCCAGTATCTTTCGATATTCATGGCTGCAATATTGGCTGCCTCTGTCCGAATGAATAATTAAGCCTTTCGTTGGTTTTTGATTACGAATCGCCATAGTCAGTGCATTGCAAACAAGTTGTGCGGTCATACGCTCATTTAAGCTATAGCCAACCACTTGTTTCGTGTACAGGTCTTTTACTGCTGCCAAGTATAACCAACCTTCAGCAGTCCAAATGTATGTAATATCGCTTGACCATGCAAGATTGGGCTTAGTCATTGAAAACTGTTGCTCTAGTAAATTTGCGTAGATCGCTCGATTATGATCACTCTTCGTAGTTCTTTTGAAACGCTTATGACGCTTACAATACAGCTGGTTGAGCTTTTTTATTTGACGTACAGCATACGTACTGATTTTGATACCTTGCGCTTGTAAATGCTTAGTTAATCGAATATAGCCATAGCTTTGTTTAGTTTCCTCATGAGCTATTTTGACCAAAATTGTCTGTTGATTTCGCTGAACCAATCTTTTATTCATGCCTCGTTTTAGCCAATCATAAAATCGTGACACTGAAACGTGAAGTAATCTAGCCATAAAGCTAATCGGGAATAAATATCTTTGCTGTTTCATATAGGCGTACCTTACTGACTTTCTTTCGCAAAGTACGCTGCTGCCTTTTTTAGAAATTCACGTTCCATTTCGGCTGTTTTGAGCTGTTGTTTGAGCTTTTTATTTTCTTCGAGTAAGGCATTTAGATCAGGTGAATATTGTTTAGTGCCTGCTAAGGTGCCAGTCTTTGCTTTATTATTCCAATTTGAAAGAGTTTGCATTGAAATGCCAAGTTGTCTGGCTGTTTCCGATACATTGCCTTGATTGGCTTCAATCAATTTTATTGCTTCAACTTTAAATTCTGCGGTGTAAGTCTTCTGTTTCTTGCTCATGGTAAACTCCTGATGAGTGTCTATAGTTTACCAAGTTAAAACCTCCTGTTTTCTCAGCACACATCAGTCAAGAATTTTGGCTAGAATCACAACCCTGTTATTTCTTTAAGTTGATTTCTGAATTTATTTCTGAATATTGATACTATACAATTCATAAATAAGGCAATAAATATAGCCTTGTACTAAATTTTCAACGGTATAAGTTGTTATTAAAGTCAAATTGGATAAAGGTATTCTATGCTTGAAGAAGAAACTCCTATACCGCCCCATTTTATCTTTTTAGGTTTAATACAATTAGAAGGGGTAGGATTTCAAACTATTTACAACTATTTTAATGATGGAAAATCTCTTTCAGATCTCATGAGAACAGAAAGTTTAAAGGACTTTACAAATCTTTTGGGGCGTTCAATAACTAGCAAGAATGATAATTTTAGTAATTTCCTTACAGATATCGTTACAAAAGGCGAAACTCTTTTTCAAAAACTTGGTGATCAAGGTATCAAGTTTTTATTACATGACGATTATCAATTCCCTAATTTTCCATCAAATATGAAGAAACCAATTTATTGGCTATTCATCGAAGGGAGCTTAGAGAATTTACATATCAGAAATGCTTTAACCCTAATTGGTTCTAGAGAATCTTCACAAATAGGATATTTTTTAGCCCAAACCCTTTTGTTTGGTATTAGTAGTATTAAAGAGCCTATCGTAACAATCAGTGGCTTAGCCGCAGGTATAGATCAAATAGTTCATGAACTTTCACTATTGTTAAAAATTCCAACAATTGCTGTTTTAGGTAATGGTTTAGATGAGAACTATCCAGCTAATTCACAAAAATTACGGCAAGATATCATTAAATCTGGAGGTACCATAATTACAGAGTATTTCCCAAATATGAAACCCAATAAAGAATCCTTTGTTAATAGAAATAGAATTCAAGCTGCTTTAGCTAGTGTAGTGATCCCTATTCAATGGAAACAAAAAAGCGGCACAGCACACACTATTCGTTTTGCGTATGAAATGAAAAAGAAAATTTGTTTTATTGAAACATCAACTTGTAGAACCTTCTTTACTGAACATGCTTTAGCAAACTCTAGCGCTCAACGCAATTATGGTGGAGAAATATTTGTCCTACCTAACGCCATAAATAATTTAGTAGAAAGTTTAGGCCTCAAAATTGATTCGAGAATTGTCTTCCCTCCCAATACAACTTCGAATCAACAAGAAGGTGAGTCTTTTAAACAGCCTACGCAAATTGGTTTAGATTTTTAAATATAAGGATTCTATTAATGGCTCAACTAAAAGCAGTTGTATTTTCGCTTAGAAATGTTTTTTTTAATGACCTAGACCGACAATTAAATGAAGATCAATTAAAAATCTTAATCAATTTAATCATTCATCTCGCTCACAAAGGGGTGAGGGTTATTTTACATAGTAATAATCGATGGTTTATTCGTGACGGCAATAAGACTCTTGCAAAGTACCTTTCAGAGGTAACAAATCAGGATATTCAATACTATAACAGATCTGATCATCCTCAAATGCCTAGAAAGCCAAGAGCTGATGCAATACCATATATCTTATATCATGAAGAATTATTACCTAATGAAATCATATATGTAGGTTGTAATGACAATGATTGGCGAGCATGTGTAAATGCTAAAATTCTATTTATAAAAGCTAACTGGATTAAAAATGCAACTGAAATCCCTTATGGATTTAGTTTCGACGATATGGCTGCTTTAGCTCGATTTATAGATATTTGTTGTCTTCAAGCCAATGAACACAACTTAATTAATTATAAAGATGAGCACATAGAATATTATACCCTATCTCCATTTTCAACTTATAAACCTGAGTTTCAAACTTACTCTACTTCAGCGAGGAGTACTGCAAAAAAGCTAACACATTCAGCAGAACCTGATTTTTGGTTAATGCTACTTATTGCCAAAATTTACTTTTCAGGGCTATATGACGAAATAAATACTATTATTACCTTCCCTGGTCATCAGCCAGGTTTCGGCAATCCTATAATGGATGACGCATTAAATACCTTAACTAAATGTTTTAGGTTAGCTTACTTACATGATGCACTTATTCGACATACGGTATCCATAAAGTCACAGACAGCAAGAACACAAGGTAATGGACATCTATTAGGTATTTACAACCATTTGAATACTTTAAGATTAAATAGAAACCCAGTAAAGTTTGGTTCTATCAAACCATTAAAAGGTAACCCTTATAAGAACAAAGTAATCTTACTAATTGATGATATTGCCACATCAGGATATTCATTTGATGCAGCATCTTTACTGCTTAAAAAAGCAGGGGCAAAACGGGTCATATGTTTTTCTTGGCTAAAAACGATTAATACCTCCCTCAACGTTTCTAGTGCATCCTTGCCAGATACGTACCCAATTTATACTGCTATAAATAACTCGCATGAATTTTTCATAGAACCAAACCCAATACAAATCCATTACAGCTCGATTATTTCATCATCAAGTGAGGGCTATCAAATGTCTAAATTATTTGAAGATTTTATAAATTGGGATATAAAAATATAAAATCTATGATAAGTTGGTTTTCAAGATACAACCAACTTATCAATATTTAAATGCTAAAATTTTGGAGCACACCTAACATTTCTTTAGCATATCCAAATGCCTTTTTTAGCTAATAATGTATAACTCTATCCTACTGTATTGCGTTATACCGCTTCAGTACATAATCAGCATGAAGAATAGCTAAAAGACCTCATACCTTTAACACGTACCCTGAGACGTTGCTCAATTTTTTTCAACCGTCATTCGAGCTAAATAGCTATACACAGCTTCTAGCGTTTCTAATCCTCTTGGATCTTTACGCTCAATCATCCCCAACCCATTAAAATATTTATAACTTTCCTTTTTCTGAATGCTATCTATATTCGCTAACATTGTGGCACTGCCTTCCAAATCTTCATCCGCATGTTTATTCGTATGGCAATTCCAATAATAACCAAGCACTTCCGTGATTTCATCCATCTCTACTCTACCTACCCATCGAGCTAATTTGCAGTGATAAGTATAGGTAAATGCTGACTATCATGCAGGTTGTTCTATGAATTTTCTAATTTTTTGTTTTTTCTAAAAAGCTTAAAAACCTCTTTACCATACTTGGAATTAATTGATCAATTACATCATTTTTAAACAAATGCTTTGAATGGACTCTTGCGATTACAACTTTTTTAAGCTCACTCAGTCTAACAACAGAACTTGGAAAATCTAAAGTCTTTCCACTCTCTTTAATTACTTCTCGACCTAGTTCTAGTGCTGTATTCATGCAATCTACACACATAGGTTCGGCTCTATTATTAATTTCAAGTATCGTATCTGAAAATAATGGTGCTGATTTGATTTCTAGCACCCATGTATTTTTATTGGAAGGTCTAACACATTCATATTTTTTCCGATCACAACATGGACACCTCCAACTGTCATCATATCGTTCCCAGTACTTTCCTCTAGTAGAAATAAGATGGGACAACTCCTGTGCAGAGGGACGTTTCATTATGACTGGATTATTTTTCAACCGCCAAGAGTTATTTTTTCCTTTAAAGTGCTCAGTGTTATAAAGTATTTTTTCGGGCTCATATTTATCTAATTCTAATAAACCATTGTATTCAAACAACCATTTGGAACGTCTTTCTATTTGTTTTGATGTCTCTAATGAGGGCTGATACCAATCTTTTTTTTCTGCTGCGATCATCGCAAACTTTTCAGCCATTTCCATACGTATGTGAAATATTGGTTGTACTCTTTCCCATACTTGTTTTGCAATTTCTTCATTAATTTTATGTTCATGATTCGGAGAAGAAATTACAAATTCTGATATTTCTTTTGGAGAAAATGAAAAATAATTGTGCGCTTTCACTATTTTTTTTGCATCAGCATCAGCCTTGTTACAATCAAAACAAACAATAGTTTTGTCATATGCAGATAGTGAAAAGGCAGACTTAATTGCAAATCTTTCAGAAAGCTCATCAGCGATTTGCTGATTTCTAGCTATGGCATATTTTTCAAATAGCGTTTTTACTACTTCTTCCATATGGTCATGGTGTTCGTGTAACTGACATGTTAAGTAATTATTTTTATTTAAACGAACAATTTGGCCTTTTGTTCTTTTACAACAAGGACAAAACCAATCTACTGGAGTCATAACCCACCATCGATTCAGATGAGCACCCTCAGCACTAAATAAAGCAACTAGTCTCCTAGTAGAATAAGTAAACTCTGAATCCAGCCCTTTTAAATCTTTATCCTTTAAAGATTCTCGGAAATCATTAAATGTCATTAAACTTCTCGAAATATTGTTGTCCAAACAAGTAGTTTTTTCAAAAACTCGTATCTCAGGTCAAATTTGAAAATCTGAAATTATTCTTATAGACTGATACCATAATTTATCTATATAACTGTTTATTATCAATGTATTCCAAATCGTTGTAACACATATAGCAACCAATACCAGCTGGTATCATGCCCAAAACAAATAGACCTACCATAAACCAAATTCTGTGATTGAATACATATTCTTGGAATTGGGGTGACAAAGACATGAATGTATTAAGGAATAATGAAGCTCCTTGAAATAAAAGGTATGAAACACCTAAACCTAAGAATGCAACACCAATGGCTTTTGCTCTTCCACTTAGAATAAAATTGACAATCCAAACAAATACATTGTGAATTATTTCCATGATTCAAACCTAATTAATGACATTGATTGATTTTTATTCAAAATAGATTCTTTAATCAACATTCAAATGATTCAGTACGACAATCTGTGTCTCTCAGGTTGTCTTATAATCAACGGGCTATCGCCCTTCAGATAATCAATATTGAAATAAGGTAGAGTTGCTTGTGACAATCTCTACCTATAATTTTGACCAATGTTCCCAAAGGCTTTTTTAGCTAATAATGTATAAGTCAAGAATTTTAACTTGAGTTACTTCTTGATCCCTCTACGCTTGCTATTCTCAAACTGCCCTTTCCCAAAAGTTTGCATGTTCCTAAAACACTTTACTCTGAGACGCTGTTCGTCCTTAGCGGGGTCTGTCAGATATTCAATTACGGTAACCACTCTTTCCCAGTCACCTTCGTTGTTTCTCGATACCATCCCGATACCGATATCACAGCCTGCCATGCGTAGCTTATTAATATAATCCTTGCTATGAAGGTTAAAATAGCTACCATGCCCTTGGGTAATTTGTTGCCATTTCTCCCCTACACGCTGCGCATAATAAGAGCCATTCTGTACTTTGGTTCCATCATACATAAGCAATAGATGTACGTGATAACCTCGCTCCTTCCCTTGCTCAATTGCCCATGAATATCCATGAAGATTACTAAAGAAGGTATCTTGGTTAGAAAGGCGATTACGCATGATTTCAAAATGCCGATAGAATTGCTCTATGGTGATTTGCTGTTTTGAATCGTTTAAATATCCTAAGTCAACACGAACAATTAGAAGCTTTGTATAGTGATTAAATAGCTCTTCAACATATTCTTTCAAGCTTTCTGTATTGTCCTTTTCTTGTAGCCTAAACTGATGTAGATCTCGCTCAATCTCACCTTTCAACATCTTGAGCATCTTTTTATAAAATGCTAGTTGCTCATCATCGAATTCTAAAACAAAATCATAACTATCAGTTTGCATTACAAGTGGATCAAAACGGATTTGGTCAATATACAACTTCAACATAATGAAAGCTGTAATATAATCACTGTAACAGTAATCTATATTGTAAATTGTATCAAATAGTTCAAGCAGCTCTTTAAACTCTTGTTTTTGAGAATGATTGAAACCAGCCAGATGAATATTAATAACAAAGTTTTCAACTGCAAATAGAATTTCAGTTTCAGAATAAGACTTGGTTTTAAATGTAGTGTTTTTCATGGTTACTCCTAAAAGTGTTTATAACCATGTCATCAGTCATTTCTGTTTTTTTTAATTATTCAACTTTCATCTTAAGTTGTTCAACTTATTGAAAGAAGCTAATAGATAAATACACCTTTAAAACTTTATATATAAAAATAGTCATAACTAGATAAAGGTCACTTATAAGGTAATAAGGCATGAGTAAATACACATACCTCGCTAGTGATACAAACCAAGATTTCTTGAAGATCAGTCTTAGGATGAATTAATAGTATAAGTAACCAACTTAGTACACTCAGAAATACAATAAGAATCATCAGAAAACAGCCATCTCCTCATCGACAATGTCTCATATACATAGAAATTTATCTAACACAAAGGAAGCTAAAGTCACCAATAATTAAAAATCAAATACTTATGATAAATTAAACTCAAAAAAATCACTAAAATATCATCAAAATATCACTAAAAACATATAAAATTATAGTAATAATTTTTCATAAATTATGCTTGATTTATCTTAAAATTTAATAATAATTAGAAATAAAAGTATATGTGAATCTAAGGTTTAAAATGAGTGGCTTTAACCCAGGAAGTAAATTAGTAATAAACGATATGTTCTATAACCTTTCCGAAGATCAATTATATTGGCTGCATGAATACTTATTTCCACATAAACATAGTGAAAGAAATATTGGAAATATTGAATCTTTACATAATGAATGTTTAAATTTATTGAAGCATGAACAAAATATGCAAAGAGATATTTTAAATAAACTAGAGAACTTAAGAAAAATTTCAGAAACTTTTTTCAATTGGGTTCCTGATTCAGATATTAGGAATTTAATCTGGGTACAAAATAAACTTGACTTTGAATTGCTCAATAATACCCCATCACTATTTGGAATGAATAAAAATAATGATAAAATACGCTATAGCAAATTTAGATTATGTTTAACTTTTGATAAGATTGATTCAGTAAACCCTCAAATTAATAATCATTCACTCCTTCAATCTGCCTTAAACATGCAAGATAAAAAAGTTAAATTCATTGAGAATATTAAAATAGAATGGAATAACTGGATAATTCAAACAGACAAGTTTTCCCAGTGGTTAGTAAATTTAGATCAAAACATGCTTTTTTGGTGCTACAACTACATTTCAAAGAAAGAATCACACCCCCCAATCATCAATCTAGAAAAAAAAATTACACCGCTTATGGTATTGGTTTTAATTGATTCAATTAACTTTGAAACTACTGAATCTTATATAATTTACATAGAACGATTAAAAAAATCTTGGTCACAGTATAAATTTAAAGCTTCCAATAAAGTAAAAAGTAAATATCATTTACCATTAACTAAGCAAGCTAAAAGTTTTTTAGAGAAATTAGCTGAATTTAAAAATAAAAGTGAAGCTGAAGTCATGGAGGATCTATTAAAAAGAGAATATCAGGATCTCATGTGTGATGAGCGAGGAAATTTAAAATACTAAAAGGCCTCTCTAAATAAAACCGAGTGAATATTGAAAGCTAATTTCAATAGCTTATCTATTTGGTACATCGAAAGAAACAGCGTGTTAATCTTGGATTGACATGCTGCAATAAATGAGAATTGAATGGCACAGCGTGTACGAATAGGCAAAATAAGAAATTCAAAAAACTATGCAATTTTTTTCGATTCAATAGATATCAAACCATACATTTTGAAGGCTCACTTAAATAAAAATTATCATTCTTCATCGCTATAAACATACATTCATAGACTGTACCCTAACACAAATGTATGAACAGGTTAAAAATAGTTACTAGATCATGCAGAGAAAGGCTTCGAACATAATATCAGCGCCTCACAATATCAAAAGGTTGCGAAAGTCTGTAAAGCAACAGTACCCCACCACTTGTCTGACTTGCTCAAAAAAGAGTGTATAATCTAGTTAGAAGGTCGTGGACGAAATACTCGCTATCAGATCAATGCCCAATTATAAAAATAGTACTTTTATTTTTTACGGTATATTTTGCGGTAAAACAAATTTACCCAATAAATTATCAATTTAAAATTCAATTAGATAGCACAATGTTTTGAGTCCCGCAGAGCGCACCAAATGATTAACCCCACATACATCCATAAACACAGATACAAAATAAAAATTAAACACAATAAATTCGATAAACACATTTGTGATGCCATAGGTAGACTTTGACATTACGTAGATACAAGAAGTAAGGCTAAAAGCCTCAAGTTTTATTCTCGGTGGTGAGCACCAGTAACCAGGCTGCAATCATCTTATTTTGCCCATCTAATTGAGCTTTATAACGATAACAGGTCTGATGAAGTTGAAATATGAGACATCTAATTAAAGAAAGTGATTCAGCAATAATGTACCTCATAGTCAATAATAGAAGTACATGAGTATAAATGAACCAAATAAGCATCACATTCAGCTCATTTATTGAGCCAAATATATGTTATATTTAGCTCACCTTGGAAAGGTTCAAGGTGGAGATTAAAATGCAAGATTGGATTTGGCAAAGTGACAACTGGATAAACTTCACATGGGAAGATGAAACCATCTTACCCAAAACTAGACAAATTCATCAAAAAATTGGAATTCTACTTGGGCAAAGTCAGTATGATTTAGCCAAAGAACAATTCACATTAGATACTCTACTTGCCAATCTTGTAGCATCGTCAGCGATTGAAAATGAGACCTTAAATGTGTATTCATTACGTTCCTCACTTGCCCGTCGTTTAGGTGTTACCCTTGAACAACCTTACCCAAGTTCAGACCGATCTGAAGGCTTAGCCAACATCATGCTGGATGCGCTTAACAACGTAAAACAACCACTTACTGTTAAACGTCTTATGCAATGGCACCAATGGCTTTTTAATGACCCTGATTGGACAATGCAGCGCTTACGTATTGGTCAACTCAGAGGTTTAGAACCAATGCAGGTTGTCTCTGGTCGATTGGATTATCCAACAATTCACTTTGAAGCACCTCCGAGAGAGGGACTAGAAGAACATTTAGAAGCCTTTATCAATTGGTTTAATCATAGTCTAAATAATGCTTTGCTTGACCCCCTACTCCGTGCGGGTATCACACACTTATGGTTTATCACACTCCACCCTTTTGATGATGGTAATGGTCGTATTACACGTACCCTCACAGACCTTGCATTAGCACAAATGGATGAACAGAGCATACGTTTGTATGCGATGTCCCCCGTGATATTAAATAAACGCAAAAGTTACTATGAGATTTTAGAACAAACCCAAAAAAGTGATTCCAATATCACCAATTGGCTTGTTTGGTTTTTAGATACCTTAAGTGAAAGCCTTGAAACAACGTTACAGCAAATTCATCGAACATTGTTTAAAAGTAGGTTTTGGCATAAGTTTTCAAACTTAGATCTCCATGAAGGACAACGTATAGTATTAAATCGTTTATTAGATGGTGGTGAAAATGGCTTTGAACATGGTATTAGTGCCTCACAATATCAAAAGGTTGCTAAAGTGAGTAAAGCAACAGCTACACGGCACTTATCTGACTTGCTGGAAAAAGAGTGTATAATCAAGTTGGAAGGTGGTGGGCGCAATACTCGCTATCAGATCAATACTCAATTATAAACACAGTACTTTTATTTTTTACGGTAAAATCAATTTGCTTCATAAACTATCAATTTAAAATTCAATGAGATAACCTAACAGTTCGAGTCCCGTAAGACACATAAATAAACTTATTGATAAAAACATGACCTTATTGACAATAATGGATATTTCTTCAGGTCTTATTCTAATAATTGGTTTTCAATCAAACTAAAGTCTCATTTTTTCACCTGATCATATTTCACACAATTACGCGATCAATAATATAGGGAAAAACCAAAACTTTTAATGACAAAACTAAACATATCTATTTAAATAATAATGGTTTTTAATTTAGCACAAAACTTTATGTTTATTAATTAAACTATATAGTTCATTTTTTTTTCGAGAATTAGTGTCCTAGAGTATTTACTCTTATTTTTTATATGTTATTTTGTAACTAGGAGTAACTTTGAGTTGTTATTTAGGTATCAAAATTATTTCTCACTTAAAACTTAAGTAATTCAAAGTATTCATTTTATTATATTAGGGAAAAATTAAAATGAAATTAAAAAATCTATCGGTCGCGTTAATTGTTGCAACTTTGCCAGCAACTGGCGTTTTTGCCGCAGCCTTAGATCGTTCAGGTCAATCCATTTCTGCTTTTTTACAGCCAGGCAATTATTTTGAAGCAGGAATTTCTGTTCTAGACCCAACTGTTGAAGGAAAAGAAACTGCAGCAATGGGTGGACGTAACATTAATGATATGGGCGATGATTATTATTTCCCATCTGCTGCATTAAAGCTTCAACTTACAGATAATTTTTCATTTGGTTTACTCTATGATCAACCATTTGGTGCAGATGCAGCCTACAATGGAACCAATGAATTTGTTGCGGCTCCAACTGATCCAGTATTGACTGGTTTGCCAATTACGACCACTCAACTTGGTGGCGTGACTGGAAACACTAAAGTAAAAGTTGATACGCAAAATATTTCAATGATTTTTGGTTTCCAACCAAATGAAAACTTTAATTTCTATGGTGGTGGTGTTTACCAAACAGTTAAAGGTAATGTAAGTCTTCGTGGTAAAGCATATAGCTTATATAATGGCTATGATGCAAAAATTAAAGAAACAAGTGGTGCAGGTTGGTTAGCGGGTGCGGCATTCCAGATTCCAGATATCGCTTTAAAAGCATCTGTAACTTATCGCTCTGAAATTGATCATGATGCAGATGCTACAGAAACTATTGCTATTGCCGATGCATTAGGTGCAATGCCTGCATCACAATTACAAGGCTTACTTGCAAGCTTAGGTAACACTGGTGCAGCAATGACACCAGCATTATTGAAAGCATTAGCTGCCAACAAAGAGTCTGGGAAAACTAAAATTACAACGCCACAATCTGTAAATTTAGATTTCCAAACAGGAATCATGGAAAATACAGTTGCATTTGCAAACTTGCGCTGGGTAGATTGGTCTAGCTTCTCTATACGCCCTTACAAGTTTGGTAATGTTTCAACTGCAGTTGGTCCATTATTAGGTTTAGCAAATCCGAACAATGCACGTCCAAATGGCTTTAACCTCGTTGAATATTCTAAAGATCAATTCTCTGCAACTGTTGGTGTTGGTCGTAAACTGAATGAACAATGGGCTGGAAATGTATCTGTTGGTTGGGACTCAGGTGCGGGTAACCCTATTACAACTCTTGGTCCAACTGAAGGTTATTGGAACCTTGGTTTAGGCGTTCAGTACAGCCCTACTCCATCAACATTTATTGCTGGTGGTGTGAAATACTTCTGGTTAGGCGATGCTAAAGCACAAACTGGTGCTCAAGCTGGCGGTAATGATTATGTTGCTGAATTTAAAGACAACAACGCAATCGCATATGGTTTAAAAATGGGTTATAGATTCTAAGCAATCTATAGACATAAAAAATCCCACCTAGCGTGGGATTTTTTATGTCTTCTATAAAATGAGAGGATTAAAAATCATAAAACGAAACTTCACCAGTTTCTAAAGAATATTCAGCCCCGACAACTTTCAGTTTACCTTGCGCAATTAAACTCTCTAAAACGGCTGAACCATGACGTAATTGATTTACAGATGCAAAAACATTTGATTTCACAGCATGCATCGATAATTTTTCTAAATCATCTTTTAATTCTGTTTGCATCAGAATTTCAACGGATGGGCGTACACGATTGACAATTGACATGAGATTTGCAGATGGCGGCGTATTTGGATTTTTGAGCGCCTCGATGGTGGAGTGTATCGCACCACAATGACTATGTCCCAAAACCACGACTAATGGGCAACCAAAACTATCTGCAGCAAACTCAACACTACCTACTTGTGAAGGCGCAACGATGTTCCCTGCCACACGAATCACAAATAAATCACCAAATCCTTGGTCAAATACCATTTCTGCTGGAACACGTGAATCTGAACAACCTAGAATGATGGCAAAAGGTTCCTGACTATCCACCATTTCAGATCGTTGCTGATGCGTCAAAAATTTAGTCAGATTGGTTTCACCATGAGCAAAACGTTCATTACCTTGTTTTAATCGTTCTAAAGCTTCTTGAGCAGTTAGCATATCCTATGTTCCATTGTGCGGAGATTTGGACTATTTTAATGCTGTAAAATTTGAATGTCACTGACTAAAAATAAACTCTGTTACAATTTTTGTTATTGATGAGACTCCCCTTAGAATCACAAAAATATATAGATATAATTCACAATTTTATTTAAATTATTTAACTACATTACAAAATAGTTATTTAATTTGCTCATTTCTTGTCTATTCTTTTGGCAAAAAAATGACAAATATTACTTTCCGAGCAAATGCTGAAAAAATTATGATCATGAATAATATTTTTACTTTATATAATGCCAAGTCTTTTGTTAGGAACTCTATGCATGTTTGATCTGCCCCTAAAGAAAATTCTTCGTTTTTTGAATAACATGTTATTAAGTTTGACCGCAGTCAGTAGCATTCTTTTGGCAAGCCAGACTTATGCAGCTTCCAATACACCAGAATATGTCGACTATTTAAAAATCGTGCAAGAAGAACGTGCTTGGGCAGGGCTAAGTTCTAAAACATTACGTGTGGGTGATGTAGTCTGGTCTTACAGCGAAGGTGGCTCAAAAGATAAACCGACGGTTTTATTGATTCATGGTCTCGCCAGTAGTCGGGATACGTGGAATGAGACTGCGCGATTATTAACCCCTTTCTATCACGTAATTATCCCTGATTTACCATCTGCAGGAAGTACCCAGGTTCCAGCAAATTTTGATTTATCTGTACCCAATGTCACGGAACAACTTCGGCGCTTTATTGAAGCAGCACATATCCAAGATAATTTAAACATAGCCGGACACTCTTTGGGTGGCACCATCGCCATGTTTTACGCATCTCAGTACCCATTTGACACCAAAAGTTTATTTTTGATGAGTACTGGAGGTATTTTTAAATCGACCAATACCAATTATTTAAAAAATCCAATCTACTTGAGGCAGTTGCTCATCACTCAGAAAGGTGATTTAGATTTTGTCATGAAAAAAGTTATGTTCAATCCTCCATTTACAGCCAGTGTAATTAAGGAAGAACAGGAAAAATTATTTATCGCTAAATCACAAGATACAGCAAAAATCATCAATCAAATTGACGCCCTCAATCGACTCTACACCCCTACAACATTCACGACCATGTTAAAAAACATTGAAGCGCCGACATTAATTTTATGGGGTCAACAAGATCAGATCATCAATGCTGATGTTGCCAATGAATTAAAATCCGTATTAAAACGACCTGAAACACCTGTGCTTTTACCTCGTGTTGGTCATATGCCATTATTAGAAGCACCAGAACGAGTTGCGGATTACTATTTAAGTTTTTTAAATAAAGTACAACCCCTGCAAAATCCATTGTCTGAGCCTAGGCATACACAAATCGAGTTCAAAAAATGAAACATCCTCTCATTGAACAATTAATCGACGCTCAATTGGTATTTTTAGATCAAACTTTTTCTCAGCCTGAGACTATTAAAGCTGAATTTACAGAGTTTTATCATTGGTTTAGAAAACAACCTTTAAAAGAAATCTGGTCATTTTCGCAAATTAATGACTTATTATATAAGCAGGTTTTAGCAACGCCTGCGAGTGATTTTCTGATTGAACAGATTGCTGAACATATTCGTTTTGCTTTAATTCATCCAAGCAATGATGAAACCCTAATTGAAGATATTATCCCTGTTACGACGATTGATAAAATCGCCCAATATGTTGCAAGCAAATCAGGACATCGCCAAGCTTTGATCAAACGTATTGTTAATAATCCTGCATTTTCGAGTATGTTGACTCAGCTGATTCACCATTCCATTCAAGATTATATCGATAATTCAGTCATGAATAAAAAAGTTCCTGGTGTTGGACGTTTTATGAAGATGGGAAAATCCGTCTTGGAATCTGTCACAGACACGAATTTGGATGATACTGTTAAGCATTATTTGCAAAAAAATATTATCAAAATCAGCCAACTTAGTGAACAAGTCATTAATCAACAATTTGATGACAACAAGCTGTATCATTTTCAAGCCAATCTATGGCACAAAATTAAAAAAATCCCGATTGGTGTACTTCGTCAGTATGTAGAAATTAATGACTTACCAAAAACAGTAGGGATGGGTCATGAGATTTGGGAACATATCCGTCAAACAGACTATTTAAAGAAACAAGTTCATGATGGCATACTTACTTGGTATGCACGAAACCAAGAGCGTCAGTTTGATTTGATTTTATCTGACATCAATATTGATGAAGCATTGATTCAACATGAATTACAGGCTTTGCTTGAACCTGTGATCCAAAGAATGATTTCATCTACACATTTAAAAAATCGTGCACGAATCTATTTAGAGCAGTTCTATTATTCAGATGAAACTTTAAATATTTTAAAATTAGAAAAAGGCGCATAAGCGCCTTTTTTCTAATTATTCAGAATGATACAAGCCTCTTTTAAAAGCTTGTGATGAAACTTATGCCATAACGACGACCATCTAAGAGTTGGTCCCCATCCGCATTTTCTGCTCGCTCATCTAAAATGTTATAAACCCCAAATTTACCTTTTAGATGTTGGTTAAACTTATAGTTAAAACCTACATCTAAAAACTCATAGCCCGGATTAGGATTCGACATTGATGTACGGCTTAAATAAGCTGATGTCTCAGCACGATAATGTAAACGAGACCAAACATTCAAAGCATCATTGATATTATGATCAACTGTAATATTAAACATATGCTTCGGCATTTCATTTAAAGGACGTCCTTTAAATTCACCTGATTTAATTTTGGTATCACTAAATGTGTAGTTTGCGGATAAAGATGTATATTCAGTAATATCTGTTTCTACAGTTGCTTCAATTCCTTTTAATTCTGCTTCGTCTACATTAATACGATCACTGATGAAATAAAATGGTGTAGGACCTTCAGCACATTTCCAAGCTGCTACATTATTTCGATTGGTTGTAGTACCATCTGTGTCGGTTTCACAGGTACGAACCTCAGTTATTTTATCTTTAAATTGAGTAATATAGCCTGTCAATGATGCATTGAAATATTCATTTTTCCAGTTTAACCCCAACTCTGAAGAAACACTTGTTTCTGGATCTAGATCTGGATTTGCACGAATGATACCCCGCCCCGTTGGTGTTGGCGAACCACCACCACCTGTTACACTATAAAAGCCTTCTGTTGCAGCACGAATGTCAGGCTGTTTATAACCAGTAGAAACACCACCTTTTACCGTAAAATTATCATTTAGAGTGAACACACCGTATAAGCGTGGAGAAACATTACCACCATAATTTTCATCATGGTCATAACGCACACCACCCGTTAAATCAAAACGATCTGTGATACTCCATGTATCTTCTAGAAATGCAGCAGCAGACCAACGAGTTAATTCACTAAATTCCGGAATATTTGGATTTCGGTTAGTCGCCTTATCATTTAAAGACTCATCTTTATAATAAGTGCCAAATGACAGACGATGATTGTCTAAATTCCAGTTCCACTGATTATTGAAAGTCCATGTTTCCAGCTCGATGCCTTTAGTATCCAATGTGGTATTTTCACGATCAGGATTTCGAGAGTTTTCATACTGTAAATATGTCGAACTTTCTAAATTATCACTATAATGTCCATTGTGTGTTAAAGAATAAACACTACGATAATTTCTTGAAAATGAATCTGAAGCATTAGCTGCTGGTGCAACTGTTTTGCCTACCGTTGATTCAGCATCTTGTTTCACAAAGTTCGCGTCTAATTGTAAGTCATGCTGATCGTTGACTAAATAAGTAAATCGCGTATTTAAACTTTCACGCTCTACACCACGAAAACCACCTTCGTAGCTATCCTCATTTCTTTTCTGCTTATTTATACCTAACTGTAAACCCAGCTTATTTGCAATCAAAGGTCCTGATAGATAAACCGATCCATTTTTAATATCACCAGCATTACCACTGTCCTGAATCACGGAACCTAATTCAACTGTACCAGACCATTCATCACTTACTTTTTTAGTAATAATATTAATTACACCACCCATAGCCTCACTACCATATAAGGTTGAGGCTGGACCACGGATAATTTCAATACGCTCAATGGCAGCCATTGGAGGCAAAATATTCTTTTCAAAACCGTAATCATCACCATTCGGGTTCACATCTTTTGAATATTGACGCTTACCATCAATCAAAAACAAGGTGTAATTTGAACTCATTCCTCGAATACTAATACCCTGAGCAGAGCCAGCCCCAGAAATTACAACACCAGGAGTATTACGAAGAACATCGGTAATATCATTATATTCACGCTTTTGTAATTCTTCTTTACCAATCACCGTAATGGATGCTGGAGCTTTGCTAAGGTCCTGTTCATAACCAGCTGCAGAAACTACTATTGTTTGTAATTTTGCTAATTCAGAATTTTCCGAGCTTTTTTCATTTAAAATTGGTTGTGAATTTGCTGCATGTGTAGTACCCATCATAATAGTGATAATGGAGAAAGATAACGCAGATTGGATGATACGACTAGCTGACATAAGGTATTCCAAAGAGGCTAAGCAATGAATAGACGATAAAGATTTAGATACAATGTGTAATAAAACTCCATAGCATTATAAACAATATTAAGAATTATTCTCATTTTTATTATTTGTTTGATTGCTTTTTATCCATTTTTACGCTTATTTTTAAGATTTTGCTAATTTTTTAAGTTTCATTTAAGGTTACTGAAATTCAAAAAAATTAAACCAAAATTAAATTGTCAAAAAAACCTCCGAATTTTCGAAGGCTTTTTTGAATCACTTTGAATCAGTATATTGATGAGACAAATTATTTGAAGTATGCACCTTCGGCTTGGCTATGATCAGTTTGATCTACCACACGACCTAACTCTGGAATGTGCTGTTTTAAGGTAGTTTCAACGCCTTGCTTCAATGTGACATCGATTGCTGAACAACCCTGACAACCACCACCAAATTTCAATACAGCCGTTAAACCATGCTCTTCATCTTCAATAACGTCAACCAAAGCACAGTTACCACCATGCCCTGCAAGTCCTGGATTAATTTCCGCTTGAAGAATATAGGTAATTCTTTCTTCCATTGAAGCATCTGGACCAACACGTGGTACTTTCGAGTTTGGCGCACGAAATGTTAATTGACCACCAAAACGGTCTTTGTTGTAGTCAATTACCGCATCTTTTAGATATGGAATAGATGGTGTATCAATAAATGCTGGAAAATCAGGATAATCTTGCTTGTAATCTGTTGGAGCAACTTCATCAGGCGCACTGTACGCCATACAACATTCTGCACGTGGAGTCCCTGGATTTTCAACAAATACACGAACGCCAATTCCTGGAGTATTTTGCTTCTCCAAAAGATCTTTTAAATACTCCTGCGCATTTGGAGTAATCAATAAATTTGGAATTTCTTCTGCAACTGCAGTATTGGTGTTCTCAGTCGACATAACTCTATCCTCAAGCTGAAGTCGGTATTTTAACTGAAGATGAGGCTGAATGACCAAAAATCAACTAAAATTGTCGGAATTAAATTAAAAAGATGTAAAAACATAAGATATTCAAAATTCGAGACAAAAATCATCCTCATTCACATCAAAAAAAAGCTTTTCAATCGCTAAATTTTTACCTGTAAGTTCAGGTGTAATCCATCAATTCCAAAGCAATCCATGACTGAAATATGTGAAATACACTGACTCAGCTAAAGTATTTTTAACAACCCAATTTCATCTCAACATTTCGTTTGATGTGACATTACAATCGCACAACCAATTGAGCTGCATTTTGTCAGATTATGCCACTCGATTCCTGAATTTGGCATGGATAATGTATACATCTGTATATTAATGATGAAGTAAAACGAGATATTTTGCATGTCCAGTTCAAATGAAGGTTTACAATTCACGGTTCATCCTGAAACCCAAAAAAGCAGCAGCTCCCAAGTGGGTAAGGAAATTATTGCTGAGGCACTGTCATTGGTTGACAATATCAATGCTCAAAAGGTGTTGGATGAAAAAAACTGGCGTAAAAATTATCCCATTTATTTTAAAGCATTGGTAGAAAACGGCATTCAATCTACGCATAACGCGATCACGATTGCAAAACAAGGCTTACATAAAGCTCAACACAGCTTTGACTTTTTCAGAGATGGGCAGCGTTATTCCTTAAAAGACGTGATGTCAGTTCCCCTCTTAGATAAAATTCAAACCATCACGATTAAAGGACAATCGGATGCACAACCCGAATGGTTTGTTCCTTATCATGGACAAAAACTTTCAGGTGAAGCCTTACTCAAACAAATTCAGACATGGCAAGAAGCAGGCATCATTGAAACCAGCCATGCAGATGCCTTAAGAGAAGTGGTTGCCCATCCAGAATGGTTTGATTTATCTGACCGTACTTTGGTTTTATTCGGCGCAGCCTCAGAAGCAGGTCCTTTGACATGGTTAGCTCAATGGAAAGCCAATATTGTTGCAGTCGATTTACCCAATGAGCGTGTTTGGGGGAAAATTCTCGAGACTATTCAAAATGGTAATGCCACCCTCTATGCACCAAGCTTACAACAAATCAATGACAGCAATGATTTGAATGAACTAAAAACCAAGCTTGGAGCAAATTTACTCACCCAAATTCCTGAAATTACGCAATGGTTATGCGAGAACCCACACAAACTAGACTTGGCATCTATTGCATATCTAGATGGTGAAAAGCATGTGCGTGTTTCAATCGCAATGGACAGTATCATGAGCAATGTCAGTGAACAAAAAACTGACTCATCATTGATGTATATGTGTACGCCAACGGATGTCTATGCAGTGCCAAAAGAAGTGATTGAAGGTGCTACAGAAAAGTTTAAACAACGATCAAAATTTGAAACAATACTCAGCAAAAGTATCTCAGCACTCTCTTTAAAACAATTTTTCAAGAATAACAATCAGCAGCTAATACACTCTGAAAATGGCAAAGCTTATGGCATTGCTGACTGTTTAGTGGTTGAGCAAGGTCCGAACTATGCTTTAGCAAAACGCATTCAACAATGGCGTGCGACTTTAGCAAGACATCAAGGACAACATGTCAGTATCAATATTGCCCCATCAACCACAACTCACTCTGTCACTAAAAATCCATTACTTAAAGCTGCGTTTAATGGTGCAAGTTTATTTGATGTTGAAGCATTTAGCCCTGAAACCACCAATTCGATCATGGCGGCATTGTGGATTCATGATCTCAAAAACCCAAACTCGGTTGCCAACCCAGCAACACAAATGGAACATCCATTAGAGTTGATGATGGAAGGTGCGAATCATGGTGGTTTATGGCGTGTTGCCTATCTTGCCCGTACAGCACTTCCTTTTGCAGCGATTTATGGCTTTGCAACGGATAAGCTTCCTATTCAGAAGATTTTAGGAAAAACCAAAAAATAATTGTTCAATTTTAAAAAGTTGATCAGGTAATGCCCATTTATTTATGATAAATGGGCATTTCTTTTAAATATAAAAATATTTCACTGTTCAAAGTGTTGATTACAGCATCATGTTATTTACCACTTAAACTCACTTAAGTTGAATAAATTTGATCAATTGAATGTTTAAAAAAATATGTTATACACAGTTAAACGATCGCGTCATTTTTATACAATTGACAGTTTTCTAACGATCGTTTAAAAATAGATAAAACAACTAAAGCGAGAACAACAATATGTTAAATTCACAAGGAAAAGTAAGCCGAGAAATCCGAGGTCATATTTTCTTAATCGGCTTGGATCGTGCAGATAAGCGGAATGCTTTTGATAGCCATATGATCCATGACCTATCACTTGCGCTCACGGAATATGAAAACAATCCTGAACTTCGCTGCGCAGTAGTTTTTGCGCATGGTGAACATTTTACTGCGGGTTTAGATTTGGTTGAGTTACAACCCAAATTAGCTGACGGCGTTTTTAGTTTTACTGATGATATGGTTAATCCTTGGGGGACTGTAGGGCGCCAAAGAACAAAACCATTGATTACAGCAGTCCAAGGCTATTGTTATACCGCAGGGATTGAACTGATGTTGAATTCAGATCTTGTCATTGCCAATCAAAATACCCAGTTTACGCAGATCGAGGTACAACGTGGTATCTTGCCTTTCGGTGGCGCAACAGTACGTTTCGTACAAGCCGCAGGCTGGGCAAAAGCCATGAAATATGTACTCACAGGTGATTTGTTCAATGCACAAACAGCCTATGAAATGAATTTGGTTACCGAAGTCGTTGAAGGCAATAATCAGTTGATTCGTGCATTGGAATTAGCTGAACGTATTGCAAGTGCGGCACCACTTGCAGTTAAAGCAGCGCTGCATTCTGCCCATCAAGCATTTTTACACAGCCCTGAAGTTGCGTTTGGTAATTTGCAAAATTTATTGACGCCGTTGCTCAACTCTGAAGATGCACAGGAAGGTGTAAGAGCCATGATTGAACGTCGTGCTCCACAGTTCAAGGGTCAATAAATCATTATTTTAAGATTTAGCAATGCCAAAAAATTAGAGATAAGATGATGCCAAATATAAACCACCTCGCACAAATACAACCCTCGAAAGAAAATGGTTTTAAATGTGAATCGGTCACATTTCAAGCTTTGGATGGTTATACACTCGTTGGAACTCGATATACACCAACCACCCATCCATTTAAAGCCAATTTACTGGTTTCCAGTGCAACAGGTGTACCACAGGCATTCTATCGACGATTCTCTGAATATGCTTCGCAAATGGGCTATCAAGTGCTTTGCTTTGATTACCGTGGTGTAGACAAGTCTGCACCACGGCAACTAAAAGGCTTTAAAATGTCTTATCTGGACTGGGGCAAATTAGATCTTGCAGGTGCGATTGACTACTTTTTTGAAGATGACACTGCTTTATTTGTTGTGGGACATTCTTATGGTGGTCAGGCACTTGGACTAACCCCCAATCACGATAAAGTCACAGCAATGTATTGTTTCGGTACAGGTGCTGGATGGCACGGCTATATGCCTTTGAAAGAAAAACTTAAAGTCCAGGTGATTTGGAATATCGTGTTTCCCCCGATGGTCGCCATCACGGGTTATTTACCTTGGAGTAAACTCAATATGGGGGCTGATCTTCCAAAAGGCGTATATCAACAGTGGCGTAAATGGTGTAAAAATCCAACTTATTTTTTTGCTGATCCTGAACAACAGACATTGCATGACCAATATGCTCAAGTCAAAACGCCGATTTATGCTGTCGCAGCTTTGGATGATGATTGGGCTTTACCGAACTCTCGTTATGCATTTATGCAACATTATAAAAATGCGCCTATGCATTTTATCAATATTTCAGCAGAAGATTTCGGACTTCAACAGATTGGACATATGGGATATTTTCGAAAAGGTTCGGAACAGATTTGGGATAAAATGTTAGCTACTTTTGAGAGTTTAATACCATCTTGTTCATAAATACAGCGCAATATAAATTTGTAGATTTTCTAGGTAAGCTATGCGTCCACAAAAACTTTCTACTGAACAGATGCTCAATAGCTGTGCTTTACAATTTAAAGCACATGGTTATGCTGGGACAAGTATGGATATGTTGGCAAAAGCATGCGGACTGAGTAAAGCCTCTTTTTATTATTATTACCCAAATAAAGAAGCTTTATTGATGCAAGTTTTAGAACATACTCATCAATATCTAAATCGATCTTTGTTTAAGCTTGAAGACTTTACTGTCATTGATACATCTACCCAGTTTCAAACCATACATGAAAAAGCAGTACTTTTTTTTAGTTATGAAATAAAAGGCTGTCTCATGGGTATTCTTTCATTAGAAGCCAATGATATATCTTACACAGTGTTGCAAAAGATTCGCACCATTTTTCAGGATTGGCAGCATGTTTTATATCAACTCTTTAAACAAACACTCAACGAGCAAGATGCTCAAAATGCAGCCAAAATAACTGTAGCAGATTATGAAGGAGCAATTTTAATGTATCGACTTTATCAAGATATATTCTATTTGGATCAAGTCAAAAAACGTGTGCTGCAACTACTATAAAATAATTTTATTCAACTTTAACCCATACATAACTTCAGTGATTTAAATGATGAAATATTTAACAAATTTAATTTTTTATGCCTTCCTTTCAACCAGTATCTGTAGCATTGCATATGCCAAATGCAATCAGACAGATCAACTGCAGACCTATAGCTGTATGGAGCAGCAGCTCAAAACAGATAAGGTAAAAATGAATAAGATCTATCAACGAATCTACCAACAATATGATGCTAAAAATAAAGCATTGCTGGAAAAAGCACAAAAAGCTTGGCTGAGCTATCGTGATGCGCAATGTACAGAACTTACGGGAAGCTTATATTATGGTGCAATGGGCTTAGCTTCAGGCTTTGCACATTTAGACTGTGAAATGAATGCGACACAATTTCGACTCAAAGAATTAACCAGTTTACTGGAAGGTCAATAACAGTCTTTAAACTCAGCTTTATGTTCTACCCCCTGATGATCGACATGGGCGTAGAACACGCCATAACGCCCAACATAATATTCAAGCGATTGGTCATGATAATTCCAAAAAATAGACCATTCACCAAAGTCAAATGAGCCAACTTGACTTTGTGTATTCATTGGCATCTTACTCAACATATCATGCTGAATATGCCCCGCTTGAGAAAAATCTTTGGTTTGTAGCGCCTGCTGAAAAAACAATTGTGCTGCAGCATCAAATAAACGTTGATCTTCATCAGTGACCTGAAACTCATTGGCAGTTTCTGGTTCGGTCATAACTTGCTGTTCAACTTGATCTATAGGATCTTGTGTTGAGGATATTTCTATGGTGTTTTTTTGCCGTTCTTGATCAATCATCTGTTTAATCAGCTTGGTTTTTTCAGGCAATTCATGATCTTCGGGTGAATTTTTTATCCATTTGGAAAGGTCTTGCCTTTGCTGTTCAACGGCTGCATTAATTTTATGTTTAGCGAACAAACGCCATAACACATAGAGTGCAATCAAAATGAGTAAAACAATGATTAATTTCAACATAGACTCATCTCAAACATAAAATACAGCTTAGTTCAGACGTATTTGCCAAGTTTAAAGCTAGATATTTTGATTGTTTTTTTAGTGATATACTGATTGAATTGTATAACGATCAAAATCAACTGATCAGCTTTAAACGTAACAATTTCTTTCTTTACAATACCTAATCAGCAGTTGTTTGAAATAGCTTTAAATTCCCACCTGAAAATACAAGCCCTTTGTTTGGTATCTTCTTTAAAGTTATGGGTTTTCCTACATTTTTATAAATCGGCTTGTCACCATCAAGTTCTTTTAAATCAATTTTTTGAATGTAGATCTGATTATTCCGTGTATAGAGCTTTACACCTCCTTCATCTGATGCCATATAATGAACTTTTAGATGATGAATATGTTGTAAGTCTTCTACCCATACAATAATTAAATCACCACCTCGTTCATACATACCATCAAAATAAACAGTATCTGCATCGATTTTTTCTGCTTTTACTGCAACATAACCAATAGCATCAACACTATGATCAACAAAATAGACAGTTTTTTTGCCATTAAACTGCAATCCATATGCTGAATAATATTGTTCTTTATTTTGCTTCTTGGTTTGGCATGAATAGCTCTTTAACCCGACTTTTGTTGAACCTAACTGGTAAGTTTGTGCTGTAAATATGTCGCTATCATCTTGTGTGCATTCATTAGAAAGCTTCGTTTGAACAGTTAATTGTTCAAATGGTTTGGCATAGATTTGTGCTGTTGCCACTAAACCACAAATCAATAAAACGGATGGGAATGATCGTATTTTCATGTCGATTTTCTATATTTTTAGAATAAAGGATGATCACTTCAATACTTTAGCAAAGAAATGATCGATTCAAGCATCATTGTATCAATATTTAAATGATACAACACCCTATCCGTACGTATAGAACATTTAAAAATGATTATTGTAAGGTCTTTAACTGTGCCAAGCTTTGCTGTTGTTGTAATTGTTGCTCAAATTCTGCTTTACCTTTTGCCACATAATTTTGCAATCCATCTGGATCAATAAATGCATTTTGATCACCTGCTTTCAGTCTGACCAATTTCTGCTTCATATTGAAACGATCAGCTTTATTTGCCAAAAAGATATCAGCATGAATCGCATTTAACGTTTGAAATGTTTTTTGCATATCCGTCACGATATGAGGGTAATTTTTGTTATTTAATAAATGATAGCCCCCTGTAAACAAACTATCAGCATAAATAATTTGATAATGTTTAAAGTGATACTGTACTTCGGTTGTCCATGAAGTCGCACCCGGTAAATGCCCAGGCGTAGCATGAGCTGTAAAGACTTGTTGACCCAACTTTAACTGCTCGCCATCTTTAAAAATCAGATCCGCTTTTACAGGAGGAAATGGCAATTGATTTCCCAAAGCAAAGTCCGTGCTGGCGCCATTGGCGAGCATCTCAGCATTCTCTGCACTGGCAATCAGTTTTGCCCCACTCCATTGTTTTAATTTGGCAAAACCACCTGCTTGATCCAAACGTGCATGACTATTTAACAGATATTTAACATCGGTGATTTTAAAACCCAATTTCTCAATATTACTTTTGATCTGCACCGCAGATTGATCAATTCCACTATCAATGAGAACCAAACCTGCACCTGTATCAAATAAGACTGAAGAAAGATTTTCAGTACCGACATAATAAACATGGTTGAAAATTTTAAAAGGCTCAATCGGTGCATTCCACAGCTCAAACAGACTCATCGGTGGAGCTTCAGTCAATGCTTGTTGAGAGTTTAAGGCTGCAGCTTGTGAAAATTGAATACTCATTGCCATTAACGAAACAACGATAGATTTGATCAGGCGCATATAAGCGATCCATGCTGACAAAGAGCCGCTATATTTTCTCAAATCCTGATATTTTTCAAACTTTAACTGTCTAAAAAACAGCTAAATACAGCTGTAATTGTAAAAAACTTTTTCAACTATAACTTATGGCTTATTTCTGAGCTTAAGCACTTTGTTTGCAATACGATTACTGGTATCTATCGCAAATTGATCAACATATTGGCTATAAAAATTTGCAACGATTAAAGTCACAGCAATTGCACTTAGACCGGAAACAAGAACAGCCCACGAATATGCCCAATGCCAAGTTAAAAATAAATTAAACAGTGGAATACACACCAAATACAACATCAACAAATGCAGTAAGTAAATGGAAAAAGATAATTTACCGAGCCACACCAAAATAGGATGATCCAAATGTCGCGATAATAATGGGTTCATCAATACACTATAAACAATCAAGATTCCTGCAATAAAATTGCCATAATCATAGGTGTTTTCACCTAAGATATGGTAAAGACCCGCATATGATGTACTGGTATTGTGCGCTCCTGCAAAATACAAACCTGTGAACAACATGAGAATCGCAATCAAATTGGGCAATGTTTTCGCATAGAGATAAATATAGATTCCAATAATAAAACTCGAAATACCAAAGCTAAACCCTTGTCCGCGCCATATAAATGCAAGACAGGGAATCAGTAGTGATGCGAACCAAAATGCTATCTTTTTATAATGATAAAGATAAAGTAAGAAAAATAAGACAAATGAACCCATCAACTCAATGGTCATGGTCCACAAGACCCAATTGATATCACTTTCAGAAAATAGAAAAGCACCTATCGTGCCTTCATAAAGTGCATGACTAAAACTGTAATTTTGTACTGCAAATGCTTGTAACCAAGCCCCCACATGCTGGCTATCGATATGAATGATTTTAAAGACTGACCAGATCAGCAAACATGATGCGAGTGCAGGAATCATTAAGCGTGGATAACGCTTAATCATCATATTCTTGATTTTAGAATGAAATTGCTGCGGGCTTTTTAAGATGGCATAGCTCAGTACATAGCCACTCAATACAAAAAAAACAAAAACAGCTGCATCGCCTGAGTAAAAAAAACCAAACGGCGAATGATGTACGTGATACACCCATTTAAGATCCGTGGTTTCATGAGGATCAAAGTGATGTAAATATGGAAAAAAACTCATGGCAAGATGAGAAAATACGACAGCTAAACAGGCTAAGCCTCGGATACTTTCTGCCGAATTTATTTTTGCGGACATCTATTATTCCCTATGAAAACAAAAGCCCCAACCTGTGGGACTTTTATTGACTCAACCCTTAGTCAATGTAAGTAATACGACCATCTGCATCATGGTGTACTGTCGCCACTTTTTGCTGACGAGATTGCACCAATGCATCAGCATTCAGATTAAAATAATCAGCATATTCCTGAGTAGATTTTGCTTCTGCTTCTTTTTTAGTTTTAGCAGGCACAAAGTTACTCCACAACCACAACGAAATCGCACAAGCAATTAAAGCAAACAAACCACTTTCTAGAGCTTTTGCAAAAGCATTAAAAAAGTAGTGTACCAATTGTGGCTTTTCTAAAGACAGATAGCCAATCAAAATAACAATCGGTCTCCAAAGCAACAACCAAAATGCCCACAACATTGCAGTGATGGTTGTCGAAAAGTAACGACGATGCCAAGGTAACTGCTTGCGTACATCAATAATCAAAGACTCAGTTTTCATTTTCATATCTCAAAAGCACGATATTGGCTTAAGTTATTTAACCTTTTAGTCATCTTGTCGCATCCCACGGTCAGGACTTACCCAACGAGCTCGTTTACTGTCACCACGTAAAAGAACTTTAGGAAATGCCACAATACTTGCCGTTACGGTAATCAACCAAAATACAAAAGGATACCAAATCATCCAATAATAGTTTTTTGCCAAACTTGATTCATAACGACTGTCCATCCATTTGCTGATTGCAAACTGTAATAAACAAGTCGTACCGAGTAAGATTCCTGTTCCCATCGGTAATAATGGAGAACTCATTGCTGGGAATCCAGCATAAGGAAGAACCAAATGTAATATCCAGAAAATCACCATAATCAACATTAAATATGACCAGACCAGCGTTAGAATCAACTCAATAATCAAAGGCCATAAAAAATTCAGTTTCGGTTTGAATAATACATCTATATTCTTAATTAAAACTTGCGCACCACCCATTGCCCAACGTAAACGTTGTTTCCATAAACCATTAAAGGTTTCAGGCATCAAAATCCACACCAATGCATTAGGTTCAAATTTGACATCCCAACCTGCACGATGCAGCTTCCAAGTGACATCAATATCTTCAGTCAGCATATTGGGTGACCAATACCCTACTTCATGTACAGCACTTTTTCGAAAAGCCGTGATCACACCTGATACAGTAAATAGACGTCCAAAGGTTCTTTGCGCACGCTTAATCATTCCGACAATCGAAGAAAATTCACCGACTTGAATGCGCCCAAGCAAAGTTGAACGTGTACGAATACGAGGGTTACCTGTAACCGCTGCAACGGTTGGATTATTTAAGAAATGACGAATCATCCATTGTGCAGCATGTGGATCAAGCAAAGCATCACCATCAATCCCGATCAAGAACTCAGCCTCAGTAAGCAAACTCCCCGCTTGTAAAGCCATCGCTTTACCTTGGTTCTCTGCCAAATGTACAACACGCAGTTTGTCGTACTTCAATGCCAATTGATTGAGAATCTCGGCTGTATTGTCAGAGCTTCCATCATTGATTGCAATAACTTCGAAATTGGGATAATTCAACTTTAATGCATGGCTGATGGTTTCGTCAGCATTATCCTGCTCATTAAAACAAGGAACAAGCACTGCAACTAAAGGATATTCTTCTAAAGCTGCTGGCTGAGTATATGGAGGCTCTTTACGCTCTTTCCAATAGAAAATTAAAGCACCAATCATCCATAGATATGACATAAATAATGGATAATAGAAGATAAAATTTAATAAGGACTGCCACAGGTGCTGGATTGCGCTCATATCACACCTTAAGGAACCAATCGTTGTGGTTTAGAATCAAATACTTTACGCATCTCGGCAGTATTTGGATGATCTTCAATCGGATCATCTGGATAATAACCCACATGCATCACCCCTTGTTGGTACAAGGACTGAATTGTTTGAGTAATTTCAGAAGTCGGAATTTTCTGATTATTACGCCAGTTTACTGCCTGTAACTCAAAAATTGTCTTTTTGATCCCATTGGGCTGCTTCTTCACACGTTGCACTAAATCTTTATAGAATTTAGTTGCGTCAGGGGCTTGCTCCATATAAGGCATTGCCATGATTGCAGTGAAGTCATAATTTTTAAGTGACTGCTCTAAAGACTGCGCATACCAGTTTTCAGAATATGCAGACAGTGCCACCTGCGCATACAAGTTACGAGCTGTGAGTAAAAATGGTTGGTAATAACGTGCTTTCTGCGCCAAATCCATTGCAAAACTGTCGATTGTCTTGGTTTTAAAATCAGTCCATTTTTGCAGTTTCGCATCATCATTACGAATTTCTTCTAAATCCGCAGGTAAGCCAATTTTTTGATAGGCTTGGATCGCTTGAGGGCTTGCATCTTCATAATCGGATAAGGTTGCATCATCATGGAATAAAATTCCATCAAAAGTCGTCGACTTTGCTAAATCCTGATATATACCTTCGATCACTTTACGTGCTTCAGGAGAGTATGGGCTCAAACGGTGATAACCCATGTTGAGATGATCACTGTCTTTGGCTTGTTGAGTTACCACAACATCTTTAGAGGCTGGATTTGATGCAGGTAAATCCCAAGCCAACAACGGCATCCAGGCATATAAACGACTCACATGCGTCCGGGTTTGAATTTGCCAAGCAACACGGTTAAATAAATCTGCACGCATTGGAAGATAACGGTTCGGGAAATACACCATGTCAGCAGAACCGTTTGCATCTGGATCAGCAAAGGCTTGTAAGAATACTGTGGTCACATTCATTTCACGAATACGATCTAACAAATGTCCTAAATTCTTCTCTTGCTGTGCTTCGTCTGGATCATAAATATAATCAAGGTCGACATGCATCACTTTTTGCGGGCGATTATTGTCAGTAAAATTCATTTGACGACTTTGGATTTCTTGTGCCAAAGCGTCAGTGGTCATATTACCTTCGACCAAAATGCGGTTTAAATGACCTAATGACTTTTCAATATGATCAGGACCATCGTCCAAGCTAATTGTTATTGGCATGCCCACTTTTTTAGCCAATGCGACTGTTTCCATATTATAGCGACCATATGGCCACACCATGACGCGTGGTGCTTTTAAACCATGTGATTGCAATACTTTATTGTTCTTTTTCAAATCATTGAAAATACGATCTGCATAGACTTTATCCGATTCATAGGTTTTACTTTTTGGATAATATTCACGTGTTACCGCAGCAGGCTCAGAATTCCCTTGAGGATTGCCTAAAATACCCCGGTGTAAGTTATAGCTATGGCTACCAATTTCCACATATCCGCTCTTTTGCATGGTTTTCAGTTCATCCCAAGACAAAAGTTTTTTACGTGGTAATTTATCATCACCAAATTGAACCATTTCATTGGCTTTTGGTTCTAGCCAAGAACCCACAACAGCCAATACAACTGGAATCTTGCGTTGTTTAATTACTGGAAAGCCATATTGATAAAAAGACTGATAACCATCATCGACAGTCAATAAAACGGGTTTGGTCGGTAATTTAAACTTACCTTCATTGGCTTTAATAATTTGGTCAACATTGACAAAGTGATAGCCGTTTTTCTGTAACCAGTCTAAATGCAATTCAAACTGCTTTGTGGTAACCGCATAATCAGGAATGACGGCATCATGATTTGGCGTAATTTCATGATAACCAATAATTGTCAGCGTATTTAAATCAATCTTAGGTAGTTCATGCTCAATAGGAGTTTCAGTAGCAACTTGGTCTACTTCTGCCATAGCACTATTATAAAAGGATGAAAACAATAGTGTTACGCATATCATCGCTGAAGGAGAAAAGTAACGGCTTAGCATATATTTAAATACTCGATCATCATTGTTTTAAATCTGAACCCGCCTATAGCACTTCATTTCTGAAACACTAAAATCCTTTTTTAAGGCGAATTAAAACAGACGTTTTACAGCGATGATTTAAAAGAATAAAACTGAAACGAATCTTAAAAAATAACTCTGAGCAGAATTATTTATTTGCATCATTTAAACACTTTTAGGACAAAAGTATTGTAGAGGATTGTTAAACATTGATCAATTAATAAACAACAATGTCTTTAAATTGTGTTTAAAATCACACTATTACAAATCTATAAGCGATTAAAATAGCACTGACATTATATTTTTATAGCATTGAAATATGAAGAAAAAATGGAGCAATATTTAGCATTTAATCTCACTCTTTTTTCTGTCCATTCATTGTGTTTTTAAGATACAAAAATAGAGGTCTTTTGACCTCTATTGATTGTTTTAAAATCCTTGTATCAAGGAAATTTAATCTACTTAGTCACGTGTTTTTACATCAAACAACTCTATTTCAAAAATCAGATTAGAGTTCGCAGGAATAATTTTACCCATTTTACGTTCACCATATGCCAAGTGTGAAGGCACGATTAACTTACGCTTCCCGCCCACTTTCATTCCCATGATTCCTTGATCCCAACCTTTAATCACACGACCTGTTCCAATCACAGTTTCAAAATAATTGCCACGATCAATTGAAGAATCAAACTTGGTACCATCTTCCAACCAACCCGTATAGTGTGTGGTAATCAAAGCCCCTTTTACAGCTTCTTTACCTTCACCAACTTTTAGATCAATGATTTCTAATTCATTTGACATACATTATTCCTATTCACGATTAGATGATTATTGGGGAGCCTTGTCAGAGTCCGCCATTGCAGCAGCATAACTTTTACAAAAGCTTTGATAATCTTGTTCAACTTGTTGTGCATAATTATACGTGTATTTCAACAATTGCGTTTTCCAAAGTTCTGCATGTTGTGCAAAATTGATTAATTCATCTGCATTTGAAGAACCTTTACGTCCTGCTGAGCGTAATTGGGCATAGGCGAGTAAGCGTGCCATGTTATAACAGGCATCTGTAAACCTCTTGGGTTTATCTACACACTGTTTAAAATCAATTTTATCCTGTTCTGGTTGTAAAGCTTTGACAATATAAGCTTGACCATCAAAATCAAGCCTAGATAATTCAGCTGGTGTTTCATACTGCATGAGTGTTTGAATACACTGAATACGTTGTGCTTGATCTTCCCATTTGGGCTGTTCAATTTTTAAAAAAGGCGACAAACTCAATGATGATGCTTGAGCTTGCTTCACATCAAACAAGGCATATTTTTTATTTTCAATATCATAGACCAGAAACACATAACGATCTAAACCAATACTCCCCGTTCCAGCGACACGTATCGCAACATCTAATACTTGAAAATGGGAGGGAGACTGCAAATTATGCGTATTTAAATAGCCAGTAAACATCGCCACCAATTCAACATAGCGTTGTTTTGAATCAACCTTAAAATACTTCTTTTGGTCTATGTTTAAGTAACGTTGCTGAGTTTTTTTATCTAAAGATGAGTGCGTTTCAATAAACTCAAAGAAATCTCGTTCAGAAACTGTTTGAATATATTTCTTTAACATCCCATCTACGGTTTCTTTTTCGACGGCGTAGGCTTTTCCAAAAGCAAGCGCTTTTAAATATTCATCTAATAGCTGTTCAGCGATTATTTTTAAATCATCATCTTTGATATTCAGTGCTTTACCTGCCAAAAAGACACTACAAATAAATCGAGAAACATCCCAAGTTGGATGAGCCAATATGGCTTCATCAAAATCATTTAAATCAAAATAAACCACTTGATGACGACTGCGGTAACTCCCGAAATTTCCCACATGTAAATCACCGCAAATCCATGTGGTCATTTGATCGGTCCAAGTCTGTTGAGTTGCTAAATCTTCATAATATAAATGACATGAACCTCGGAAAAAACGAAATGCGCTGCTGGTCATCAATTTATATTTAATCGCAGTAAATTGTGCATCTCGTGGTTGGTTAAAACTGCAAACTCGTTCAAAAGGATCACGCATTTGTTAACTCCAATATTTTTATAAAAATTAAACTACGCTGTTAAGCTGAATTTTGGATGAATAAATACTGACGTTGTAACAACAATAGATTGTGTTTCTGTTAAAAGCTGAGCTCTTTAATGTTTGGATCTAACAATAAATAATGCGTTAATTTCTTATGATTTTGTGCAGAACCGATAACCACCCAACGACCAATAATCTGCTTTTCTGTCTTATTTTGTACTCCACGAAGAACTTTCATATTGTACTGTTTAAATAATTCTTCATATTTATCTAAAGTTTCTTGTTGGTAATCACATAAGATCCGATAATTACGAGATTGGTGAATGGCTTCAATTTTATCTTGAAAATACACCAGAAATATTAAGACAATCAGCACCAATATTGTTCCAATAAATGCTAAATATTCATAACCTGCTCCTGCCGCCATTCCCAGCGCTGCTACCATCCAGATGGTCGTTGCTGTGGTGATACCTGAAATCCGATTATCATCTTTAAAAATAACACCTGCACCTAAAAAGCCTAGTCCTGTCAAAATATTAGCAGCCAAACGATCTGGGTTTTCAACACCAATCTTAATGGAAAGAATAGTGAATAAGCAGGATGCTAGGCTGACCATGATCATCGTTCTCAATCCAGCCGACTTACTGCGATACTCACGCTCTGCACCAATAATTGCGCCAATTGCCAATGCCATTAGTAAATGGTAGATGTCGTTGTTCATGAGTCATTCAACATGTAGATGTTCGATCACTTTAGATATACGAAATTTAAGCAAAAAAAAGCAAGCGATTCGCCTGCTTTTTCTCAGTAAATTTTATTTCATCTTGAGCATTATTGAAGTTGAGTCCACTCAATCACAGCTTGAGCATCATCTCCAATTAAAGTCCATTCACCATCCATCACATTTAATTGCAACTGCATCGTACGTTGACATAAAGCTTGTACCGCAGTTGTACTGGCTTCAGACAATTTCCAAACCTGAACATTGGACAATGTTTTTAACTTGGAACTTCTTTTATACCATTCTGCAACAGATGTTCCATAAGCCACCACAGCAACTTCCTTACAACGTGCCGCAGCTTTTTTGACTTTATCTTCGTCAGGCAAACCTACCTCAATCCATTTGACCAATTGACCAGTCAAATCTTTTTCCCATAATGCAGGCTCATCTGTTTCAAACAAATCTTTGGTAAATTCCAGTTGTTCATCTGCAAAACGAGCAAATGCCAATACACGGACCATCAAACGCTCAATCGTTTCAGACGGGTGCAAAGCCATGGTCAATTGATAATCACCATATTGATGCACATCCATATTGGCAATATTGAGGTCAGCCTTATAAATTGTTGCTTTTAATGCCATGAAAATTCCAAAAGTTCTTCAATATGGCGCACAGTCTATAAGATTTTGCTTTGGATTACTGCGTTTTTTCCAATAGGTCTATCCTACAATTCAGTAAAGCATTTTCTAGGCTTTCCCAATCACGATCATGTTGTGTAATGAGCTCTATACGATTATCTATACTTTCCTCACCTGATTTATAGTTGATATGGTCTGGGTTAAAATTAAAAGTCATCCAACCTTGATCGGTATTAAAAATACCTTTAATTCTTAACCAATCTGTTTGCTCACACAAAACATCTAATAATTGGTAAAAATCGAATTGCCAACGTTTTGAAAATTTCCAACCAACCACCGTATAACCATTTGAAGTTTCTACATAGTGATAAGGTAACTGTTTTATCACGGGCAGTTCATCTTCAGCAGTTAATTTTTTTTGTGCTTGAATCAAAGGCACAACTTTACGTTGGATTCCCTGATGAGCAACATCTAACTGTTGAATATCCAAATGTCCTTGCTCTGCAAGCAACCAAGTTTGAATATAAGCAAAGTAGTCCTTTTTGAATTCATCTAAAGCCAAGAAATCGGATTCAGACATCAGATCTGTATGAGAAACTACCACCAATTGCGCAGCTTTTAATTGATCTTGATAGAGTTCTTGACTTATCCATTGTTGGTCATTTAATCGACTACCATCAATGACAGTAACCAATGCTCGCATATCAATTTGTGCTTGCCACTGGGGTTCTGTCAATTGTTCCAAAAGTTGTGCAGGATGCCCTAAACCTGTAGGTTCTATAAATAGCCGATCTGGACGCTTATCAAAAATTAAGCGAGATAATGCAATTTGCATGGGAAGTTGCCCAGCACAGCATAAGCACCCCCCCAACAACTCTTTGACTTCATAACCAGAGTCTTGAGGCAATAGTTGCTGGTCAACACCAATTTGCCCAAACTCATTCATTAAAATCGCCCAAGTTTCTCCCTCAGGCTTTTGTTGCAGCAAATGCTGTAATAAGGTTGTTTTTCCTGCACCCAAAAAGCCAGAAATAATATGAGTTTTAACTGCTTTTTCAGTAAAAATCTTCAAAATATCACCCAACCTAATAAAATAAACATATGAATGGCTATACTCGACTCTCTCCATTATTACGTAAAATTTGCCAATAGTTTCAAATTTTAAATCTATTTTTTAAATTAAAATTACAATAACAATCCAAAAGTCCAATATAGCATTCATTAAGATCATATAATCAATGTTATTTACAGTAACCAATCGGTATATTTTTTAATCATTTTTTCATATTTACATACATTTTAGCATTGCAAAAAAAGTAGAATAATCACAAAAAAGCAACACAATACAATGATTTGTTTTAAATATGTAATCCACCTTGTTATGCTTTGTTGCTGAGGTTGCCCAATTTTTCATCTGCACTTAGCATGACTCTACTCCCTGTGAACTGCAACGCATTTAACACACGACTGCTTTCACAGGTCGCTTTACGATTAATTTTATGAATTAAGGATGCCAATATGAAACTTGTTAAAACACTTTTAGCGACTACGCTTGCTTTCACTGCTTTCTCAACTTTTGCTGCAACAGATACAGCTGCAACAGAAGCAGAAAAAGTTGTCGTATCAACTCAAGAGCAACCAGCTGCTACTGAAGATGCTCAAGCTGCTGGACAACCAACTGCTCAACCAGCGACTGAAAGTGCTGCAGAAGCACCAGCGACTTCAGCTCCTCAAGCGGGTCAATAAGATTTAAACTCCTCCCGAGTTAGCAATTAAATTGTCTGTAAAGACAATTTGAATAAAAAGACTGGGTCATGCTGCGATTCAGTCTTTTTATTTTTTCTTATGATGCACAATGCTCAGCCAACATTCACGCCACTGATCATGATCTCCATCTGCTCACCTCTAAACAATTTTGCTTCTATTATTCCTGATAAAATATTGAGATCAATGAATATCATGCTCATCACAAAGAAAGCGTTAAAGATTCATGATTTAACTATTTGTGATTTAATTGGCGTGATTTAATGCTGATGAATCAAATCGAAAGGATAATATCGTTGCCGCTTGAGTATCGTATCATCCAATTTTAAAAGCTTAACAATTGCCGCACTTTCAAAACGCCAATAACCAAAGAAAACATCATTCTTATTTTTATCAAGATCAAACCAATATGTCTGTTTTATACTTGGATACCACTTGCGATCCAGATAATCTTTAAATCCCTCTATATTCTGTGTATCTATTAACTTTTTTATAAATTCAAATTTTTGTGGATAAAGTAATTGCTCAGATTTTTGTCTAGGCAATTGAGTGGAAATCAATACATCTAAAATCATATCTTGGCTGTTTTTACCCTCTAAAGTATTTACGATTCGTTGAAAATCACCCACGGCAACATCCAATAAAATTGCTAGAGAAACCATCCAGAGTGCCTGAATATAACCATCAAAGTAAATTTTATTATCATTGTTTTCAGTATTGCACCAACCTGCTTCAAATCGTGGAATAAGATCTAAAAATGAATCTTTCATTTGTTCAGAGCTAAAATCTGCTGAATACTGTGCAATCACCATATGCAAAGATATATTGAAGACTTGATGTTTGATAGCAGGTATACGTTGTTCTTTCTGATCAGCTGATTTTAAACACTGTTCATAAATGCAATATCATCCAAGTTTAGTTGAATATACGCATCAAAATAATGGCGATCTTTAAAATCTGTTCTCATAAGTGCTCCAAATAATTCTCAGTATGATTCAATCACTGTTTTTAAATAATTTTTATTAGGCATTCACTATAACCCAAATTCGCTTAGTTTATATGCATAAAAAACAGATCATGAGGATAGAGCACTTAGATTAAATTTAAACCGCCCACATTTCTGATTTTAAAAAAGCGCTGTAAGGGTGTCACTCATCAACACAACAAAAAAAATTATACTCGTTGAGACGCTCACGGTTATATTTTAGTCTCAATATTGCTCAATGCTACAGTTTGTTATTGTGGCGAGTATCCACTGATAATTCGGCTATAATACTTCGGTCTCAAATGACACGATTCAATTTGGGAAATTTATAAATAAAATCTGTGAAATAAAGATCAAAGAGGAAAACTCTATGTTAAAAAAATTTATAGGTCTTGGCTTATTAAGCATATTACTGACAGCATGTGGAAAACCATTGCCTGTAGACAAGCAAAATTATTCGGGTACTTGGCAAAGTGAGGATGGTCGTGTCAATTTGATGATTACTCCTGAAGGGCGCGTTGAATATAGCAATAAACAACCGAATTCAAGCTCATCTGTATCTGCTCCAATTTCTAAATTTGAAGGCAATAACTTTAGTGCTGGCGTTGGACCTCTCTCAACAGAATTTAAAGTTTCACAAGCACCTCAACAAACCGCTGAAGGATCTTGGACAATGACTGTAGATGGTCATGTACTCAACAAAGTGAATTAATCAACAGATTGATATGATCAGCAAATCTTGTACTGATGCTGTTTTAAATACATTGATAATCAAAAATAAACCTCTGTAATCAGAGGTTTTTTGTTGTAAGCAATTAATTGTGCGATGACTTTTTATAAATACTGCAAGAAGGATGATGGTTTTCTTGCAAACGTGCAACTTTACGATGCTCAGCAGCTTCAAAACGACAACGTTTCCAATCATTATCCAAATTCAATGCAGGAATTTGTTTTGGTTTACCATTTTCATCAACCGCAACCATGGTGAAATAACAACTGTTGGTATGACGAACCGTTCTTTTCTGAATATTTTGAGCTTCCACTCGGATACCAATTTCCATTGAAGTACGACCAACATGGTTGACACTTGCTAGAAAGGTGACCATCTCACCAACATGGATCGGTTCTTTAAAATTAACTTTATCTACAGAAAGCGTAACAACATAACTACCAGAATAACGGCTTGCACAGGCATAAGCGACTTGGTCAAGCAACTTGAGGATGGTTCCACCATGTACATTACCTGAAAAGTTTGCCATATCTGGGGTCATCAAAACGGACATGGTTAATTCTGACTGGTCATCTGTAGCTGGGATCAATTGATCTAATGGAGACATCGTATTCTAGACTCTATTTTAGGCAGGAGATTTGTGGCTATTATTATATATCTTTTCTACCAAAAAACATGCTTAATTCGGCAATTGACCATTCTCTCAACTTATGACTAAAAACATCTTCATTTATTTGGACTATAGCTTATTGGTTTATCAACTATTTTTGAGATTGATGACATCTTGTAAGCAATAGCCGTTTCAAACAGTATTGCCAAACTGACAAAAAATTTTGAATTTACTTAGGTGAATTGGGCAATTAAATGAAAACCTGATGTGACCTCATGCAACTGAGCATTCGATTGCTCCATTCAAAACACAATAATACGGCGCTATCCGATCTAATTGTATCTCTACACAATGTAAGTATGACGAAAAAGTATAAATTAAACTTTAATTCTGTACTTGATAGTGCTGCGAAATATTTTCAGGACTTTTCTTACTGGCAATAACAACCTCTAAATCATGAATACGTTGATTGGCAGCATCAATACCCGCTTGCATGGTATCTTGACGACCTTTCACATCAAAGATATGCGCTTTTTCTCTTAAATCAGGCTGAATCACAATATCTGCATTTTTTAACTCTTCAGCAGCCAATTTGTTTTGCATAATATTAATATTTTGATTAAACAAACCCCAAACATTGGTTGTTTCTGTATTGGCAGGCTGTGCCAAAATATCAACAGCAATGACCACATCCGCACCTAATTCTTTAGCAATATTGACAGGTACAGGACTGACTAAACCACCATCCACATACTCTTTGCCGTGTATCATGGTCGGAATAAACATACTTGGAATCGAAACAGAAGCTCTCACCGCTTGCCCTGTGTTGCCATAATTAAAAATGGTCTTTTCGCCATGTTGTAGTTCTGTTGCGACCACATACATCGGGATTTTCATTTTTTCTAAAGGCATTTGATTGATTTGTTTGTTGACATAATCTTCAACTTTTTGCCCATCAAAAAAGCCTTTCATGCCGATCTTAAAGTCACGTACATCCCCCACTTTCATATCTAAAGCGATTTGACGTAATTGTTCAGCTGATTTACCACTGGCATAAATTGAACCGACAATACTGCCCGCACTGGTTCCCACAATAAAGTCAGGTTTAATACCGTGCTGTTCCAATACCTCAATCACGCCAATATGTGCATAGCCACGAGCGCCACCACTCCCTAAAACGAGTGCAATCACAGGTTTTTTCTTTGAGGACTGTTGGTATTGATAAAAACTTTTGTCCAATCTAGAAGATGCTTCAGAAACTGGATGAATTGACGCCCCTGTAGCCTGAGAATTTCTTATAGGTGAGTGCGTACATGCAGCTAAAGAAAGACTACAAAACAAAGAAATTAAAACTTTATTTAACAATGACATATATTCTCAGATCAGGGCATAATCCAAAGGTGCATGTATCTAAGCATACTTTTTATGATATTGCTGTTGTATTTATTTAAACTGTCATCATTTCTGGCTATATTATAAAAATCTTTGAGCTTAAAATAATCCAATTTAAAAATGCCAAAACTAATTGAGATCTTTTGGATTTTCTTAAAATTAGGCTGTACAAGTTTTGGTGGTCCTGCAGCACATTTGATCTTTTTTAAGCATCATTTTGTTGAAAAGAAACATTGGCTGAATGAGCAACAATATGCCCAATTACTCGCACTCACCCAATTATTACCTGGTCCGAGCAGCAGTCAAATGGGCATGGCGATTGGATACTTACACCAACGCCACTTAGGTGCAATTGTCGCTTGGCTAGGATTTACCTTGCCTTCAACACTGCTTATGTTCTTTTTGGCATATTTTGTTCAACAACATTATAAGATTTCAGCAGCCTTATTTTCTGCAATACAGTCGATCATTCTTGCCATCATTATTTTTGCGTTTTGGCAAATGTTCAAAAGTTATTGTAGAACTAAATTACAATTTCTGTTGATGTCCCTGAGCGCCATATTACTTCTTATCTTTTCAAATGCTTGGATTCAATTTGCAATCATTTTTATCAGTGCAGTATTGGGTATCTTTATTCATAAAGTAATCTCTATTCAGCCTTCAAAATCCGTTGTTAAACACAAGACTGAACATATCTTCTTCCGATCTGTATTCGCTTTACATCATCACAGTATAAGCTGGCTGGTCATATTTATTTTAATTTTTTTCGGACTGTGGTTAGGCGCCCTTTTGTTTACAACTACAGGAGCAATGACTGCTTTTAACCTTTATAAAACGGGTGCTTTAGTTTTTGGTGGAGGGCATGTTGTACTTCCAATGTTGTATCAAGATTTTGTGCATACAGGAATGATTAGTCAGCAAAATTTTGAATTTGGCTATACCTTGGCTCAGTTTATGCCAGGTCCGTTATTTACTTTTGCCAGTTATATGGGTTCATTTTTACCACTCAGCCCATTTCCACTCTTCAATGCATTGATAGCAACCTTGTTAATTTTTCTACCCTCCTTCTTCTTCATTTTTACAGCATTGCCCTATTGGTCAAAACTCATCAGCAATGTTTACATTCAAAATTCAGTCACTTTAATCAATGCCGCTGTGGTTGGATTTCTCCTCTCGATCATTGTGCCAATGACAGAAAAGAACTTGAATCATCTACAAGATATATTCAGTACTGTGTTGATGTTATGTAGTTTAAAACTGAACATTTCGATCTTTATCAGTGTGCCTATTATTTTATTACTGCGTTATATGTGGAATACGATGGCATAAAAAAGCCAGTGATTCACTGGCTCAATACAACATTACAAGACAATCAGATTAAGCAATAAATTTAAGAATCAATTGAATCACTGTCGCATTAATTAAATCGACAAAAAAAGCACCGCATAAAGGAACGATTAAGAATGCTTTATGAGAAGGACCGTACATATTGGTAATTGCTTGCATATTGGCAACCGCTGTTGGTGTTGCGCCCATACCAAAACCACAATGACCTGCTGCTAATACGGCTGCATCGTAGTTTTTCCCCATGACTCGGAATGTCACAAATGCTGCATACAAAGCCATTGTTAATGTCTGAGCAGAGAGAATAACGACTAAAGGACCAGCTAAATCAGCCAACTGCCAAAGCTTTAACGATAACAAAGCCATTGCCAAATAAAGCGATAATGCGGCATTTCCAAAAACATCAATCGCGCGATCGAACATTTTAATGCGTAGAACACCTTCTAGTACATTACGAAGGATAACTCCCCCAGCAAGTGCCCATACAAATGTTGGTAATTCAAACCACTGCCCTTTACTATATCCTGTCATAAACTCAGCAAAAGCCAAACATGCAGCAAAAAGACCTAAAGTCGTAATTGCATTATCTGCTGTGATCAAACGAACTTGATGTGGATACTCGAATGGAACATATTCACCCAGTTCAGTCACTGCTTGCTGATTGGTTTCATCTACTTCTTTTTGTGTCTTTGGACTAGACAATTGGTAGCGGTTGATCAGCAATTTTGCCAATGGACCACCGATAATACCGCCAATAATCAAACCAAATGTCGCACTTGCCATACCCAATGCCAATGCACCTTGTATGCCATGCTGAGTTTCAAGGATTTCACCCCAAGCACCCGCAGTACCATGACCACCCGTAAGGGTAATTGATCCTGCAATCAAACCAACAAGCGGGTCTAAGCCGAGTGCAGTAGCTAAGCCCATTCCGACAAAGTCTTGAACCACGATAAATGAAGCAACACAGACAAGAAAAATGACTAAGCCCAAACCACCTTCTTTTAATTTAGCAAAATTGGCACTTAAACCAATTGATGCAAAAAATACCAACATAAAACTGGTTTGTAATTCACTGCTGGTGGTGATGCTATAACCCCATATATTGTGTACCAACAATGACAGAATTGCGGCAACCAAACCACCTGCGACAGGCTCAGGAATATTGTATTTACGCAAAAACTCAATTTTATTAACAAGGAAACGCCCCAATAACAATACAATGACTGCAGCAATCAAGGTATAAAAGGCATTAAAAGAAAATTCCATAATAATTATCCATGCTTAGGCTATATTTTTTGCTGTAAAGTGATGCCATTTCATCCTACTAAACTTTGTAATCACTTAAGATTAGCGGTTACTAAATCACCTGATAGACACAACAAAAAAATAAAATAAAAGGCAGATTTTCAATCTTGAAAACCTAAAGATTTTGAGAAAATAAACTAAAGATAGACTGAATTACAATGCTGCAAATATTTAGAAAAGAAAATGGTCATGATGTTACTCCTATTATTGATAAAAGATCATTTCATCAAACAATGAGAAATACAGTCCTGATAAGTCGTTCGCTCTACAGAACAGGCCAAAACATGTGATTTATCTATCCGACAGCATCAACATGTAAAAAAAAGAGCGTCAATTATGCATTTTTTTTGACAAATGTCTAACTAAACATTAAAAAAATTTTGTTATAAAAAACTATCTTTCTTAGGCAGACTTTATTGATGCCATTAAAATAGAAAAGCCGAGGAAAAATCCTCGGCTTTTCAATCACTAAAGTCTAATTTAGAAATTATATTTAGCCATTAAGCCCACACGGTTATCTTTATATGATTGACCTGCAAAAGTTTCACGCTTACCGTTGATATACTCGATACCCAAATCAATTGGTTTCGCTGGTGAGTAAATCACGTTTAACCATGCTTGTTGAACTTTCTCATTTGCAGATTGGTTCGCTTTTGCGAAATCAGTACCGTTGTCAGCAAACAATGCACCATATGCTAAAGTTGAACGCAGGTTAGGTAAAATTTTATAAGTACCACCCACTTGAACTGCAGTGAACTCATTCTGTTCAATATCACCATTTACCACAGAGTAAGCACTGTTACTACCGTATAAGTAGTTACTGTTACCTACAACATAAGAAGCATCAGCAAAAAGTTTTAAAGGATCTGCAACTTTAAAGTCTGTACCTACACCAATACCCCAGCCTGTTTTATCTTTACGGATATTGTTGTCTTTATAATTCTCCACCAAAACACGTGCAGAAGCGTTACCGTTACCACCCGCATATGATTGAGTTACTTTACCAGTTAACACTGGAAGACTGTATTTAATTGCAGTACCTGTTATACCAGCACTATTGCCTTCTTCAGCAGCAACCAATAATTTTGTAGTCGGTGCTAGATTATATGCATAACGAACTTGCGGAATACGTGTCGTACCACCACCTAAGTTAGTTGCAAAGTCAATCATTTCTGGCGCATGGCTAGACAAGAAGTTAGATGTTGTTTGACCAAATAACCAATTGTTATAAGTTAAGTAAGCATGACGAATACGAAGGTTTTCATTCACACCATTACCCGCAAAGTCAACTTCAACTTTACCACCTACTTTTGCATCGCCTACAGGTGTGTTAAAGTCTAAACCGATACGCGTGGTTTTCGCAGTAGCACGTAATTTATCTTTCGCTTCACCCGTCGTTGCATTCACTTTGTTGAAGTCATCGTCTGCACCCTCGATGATATAGTTCGCATCACCACGTACAAAACCGTAAATGTTAATGTCAGCGCCAGATTTTGATTTCAAACCTGAAGAAGCTGATGCAGGTGCAGATTCAACTTTAGACTCGACCAGACGAACTTGCTGTTGCTGTTGTTGAAGCAATGCTTTTAATTCTTGAACTTCATTGCGTAATTGTTGAATCTCTTGGCTGTCAGTAGCAGCTTGAGCTGTATTTACCATCAAAGCAGTGACTGTTAATGCTAAGCTTTTGATAATAAATGACTTGCGGTTTGTGAATAGACTCATGAAATACTCCTAGCCTTATTTATGATGTGCATCCGTACAATTTGACCTTTTAACCCCAGAACTTTGCTAAAAAATCAATTTTTCTTGTTTTCTTCAGTAGTCTCTCAAACACCACATTAAAAAAACATTGCACATATATGCTTGCTATTAAATTATGAAAGCGTTGAAACTAAGTTAAAACCCAAAAGTAACAATTTGTGTATAATTCTTACACTGTTGTAATCTAGCCTAACTCAACCCCTTAATTAAAATCAGTTTTACCGAATAAGACTTTGATTTCAATTCTTTTTTCAGATTAACATTTCTATAATTATTATATAATCGGGGGGTTAGCGAAATCTTGACAAACGTCAGTCGCTCAATATACGACTATCGTATATAGTCTAATTGATGGAAAACCAAGCTTTATAGGGAAAATTAATAGTGACAATGACGTTCAAATTGTGGATTTAATAATTACAGGTCTTGCTTGATTATTTGAAATGTGTCGTTAAATGAGGGCTCAACGATAACAAATTCTTTCAAACACTCTTAATATCTTTGCTACTTTTTACAGCCTTAAATGTTTCGCTGATCATAAAAATCATTTCAATCAAAATTTATTGTTTTCACTTTGCCTTAATCTCATTGCTCATTCCACTAACACTTCTCTGTACTTAGAAAATATAGTGCTTTTAGCCTAGTAAGCCTTCATTCAGTTGTTGTGTGAACAACGCTATTTATTAGCAAACTTCGTAAAGGATAAAAAACTATAAATAACAGAACTTTAATCCAATATAAATTATCACGATCCATTTTTAATTTGCTTTGTAATCTTTTGTAAGTGAATCTTGTTAATTAAAGTGTCTTTATGACACTATATATGTATTGGCAATAAGCCACTTTATGAGAGTCAATTCATGTCTATTCAAATTCAAGATTCAAAACAGAACCTGATTTCTGTACAAACGATCCAATTTGCGGGTGGTGAAAGACATATCCAAATTTCGGCAGAAATTTTGAATACCTTGAAAGGTACAATGCAAATTCAAGCAAAAATTACCAATAGCCAAGAGCTCATGGATTACTTATTGCTCGAAAATGTATTGCTCAACCAAGGCTTAGAAATTGATTTAGAAATCCCTTATTTTCCCTATGCACGTCAAGATCGCATTTGTGCAACTGGACAAGCTTTTTCACTAGAAGTTATGACAAAGCTGTTAAATATCAACAATGAAAAGTTTCCGCAGCAACGTAGATCCATCAAAGTCTGGGATGCTCATAGTGGTGTGACAGAAAAACTTTTGCATGAAAATACACACTTTTTTGACATTGAAAATGTCCAACCTAGTGAAATAATTTTAAAAAATGAAATGTTAACTAAGCTTTTAACAGCAAAGAAAACGGTTTTAGTCTGCCCAGATGCAGGTGCAAAACAGCGTACAAAGACAATTGCCAATGCTGTAAATACATTTCGTGATCGTGAAATTGATGTGGTCTTTTGTGAGAAACGACGCGACCCTGTCACTGGAAAAATCCAAAATGCTCAGGTCAATGCAAAAGATTTATCGGGTAAAACCGCAGTCATTACTGACGATATCTGTGACGGCGGTGCAACGTTTATCGGCATTGCGCAAGAGTTAAAAAAATTAAATTGTGAGCATGTGATTTTATACGTTACACACGGCATTTTTAGTAAGGGCTTACAAGTATTCGATGGTTTAGTCGATCAGATTTTTACTACAGACAGCTTCCCTCAAATCGAAAATCCAAAACTCAACGTCATTAAATTCAGCCGTTTCAATACATTGTAATTATCAAATTTTAACTGCCTAATTTTAATTATCTGGGAGAACAACAATGAGCTTAAAAATTAATCCACTAAATGCCATCGATTTTTATAAAGCAGATCACAGACGTCAATACCCTGCTGGTACAGAATATGTTTATGCCAATTTTACGCCACGTTCTTCGCGTTTAGCTCAAATGCTACCTGATTTTGACGATAAAATCGTGTTCTTTGGTTTGCAAGGTTTTATCAAACATTTTTTAATCGAAACATGGAATGAAGGCTTTTTCCAACAAGATAAAAACAAAGTGATCGCTGCTTATAAACGTCGAATGGACAATGCCTTAGGTGAAGGGGCGATTCCAGTCGATCACATTGAAGCCTTATATGACTTAGGCTATTTACCAATTCGGATCAAAGCCTTAGCAGAAGGTAGCCGAGTCAACATGAAAGTGCCTGTACTGACTATTGTAAATACCTTACCTGAGTTCTTTTGGTTAACCAATTATTTGGAAACTGTACTCAGTGCAGAATTATGGAAAAGCTGTACCACTGCAACTATTGCATTTGAATACAAACGTTTACTTACAGCGTATGCGATCAAAACTGGCGCACCTTTAGATTTTGTTCCAGTTCAAGGACATGATTTTAGCAGTCGTGGAATGAGTGGAATCTATGATGCAACACAAAATGGTGTTGGTCACTTAACCAGTTTTATCGGTACAGATGCCGTCTCAGCGATTGATTATGCCGAAGAATATTACAATGCAGACGGTATTGTGGGAGTTTCAGTTCCTGCTACTGAACACAGTGTAATGTGTATGGGCAGTGAAGATAATGAAATTGAAACATTCAAACGTTTGATCACTGAACTTTATCCATCTGGCGTAGTCAGTATTGTGTCAGATACTTGGGACTTTTGGCGAGTCATTACAGAATTCACTGTTGAGTTAAAAGATGAAATTCTTGCTCGCCAGCCTAATGCTCTGGGTCTTGCCAAACTGGTTTTCCGACCTGACTCTGGAGATCCTGTAAAAATCATATGTGGTGATCCTGAAGCACAAGTTGGCAGCCCTGCCTATAAAGGTGCTGTGGAATGTTTATGGGAAATCTTCGGGGGGACTAAAACAGACCGAGGTTATAAAGTGCTCAATGAACGTGTTGGCTTGATTTATGGTGATTCGATCACCTTAGAACGCGCTTTAAAAATTCTGCAAGGATTAGAAGCCAAAGGTTTTGCTTCAAATAATCTTGTGTTTGGAATTGGGAGTTATACCTATAACTATTTAACCCGTGATACTTTTGGCTTTGCAGTGAAAGCAACATGGGGACAAGTGAATGGTGTTCCACGTGAATTGTTTAAAGATCCTGCGACTGATTCTGGAACTAAAAAGTCGGCTAAAGGGCTACTTCGTGTAGAAAAATCTGAAACGGGCTTTGTATTGTTCGATCAACAATCCGCAGAGCAAGAACAACAAGGTGAGTTAGACACGGTGTTTGAGAATGGTCAATTGATTCAAGAATGCGCATTGAATGAAATTCGTGAGCGTTTAATATCAAGCCTATAGTATTAAAACCAAGCATTCAGTTTAGGATAAAACTGAATGCTTAAACTAAACTATTGAAAAACACCAGCAAAATAGAAATTCCCATTAATGGTATCTGAACCTATTTTTACACTATTAAAGGTAAAATTTTGCTTTAGGTGATCTACACTCAAGCCTTTACAACTTGTATTTCTGTCCCCACATAAAACTGTATCTTCACCCTGTGTATAGACTAAGCTTAGATGTCCTTTTATCTCTTGATTAATTGTAAGCTCTCCATAATTTTCAAAGTAAATTTGATACATTTTTTGATCATTTATTGCTTGAGCATACGTATTCTTATACCTTGGCACTAATTGAGTTGACTGGTTTAAGATTAAATTATATTGATCAAATGGGACATACACATTTGCACTTAAAGTTTTAATTTTCTCTGCATCACTTTTTAAAATAATATTGTCTAAATTGAGTTCGAATTCTTTGTTAGAATGAGACCAAATCTCATTTGCTAAGTCTGAAATAGTATAAGTATCTGTGCCATCTGACACTCTGATCGAAATTGCATTTTCAGAATAAGTATTGTGATACTTTCTTATTAATAAAAATATTGTTTTATCGTCTTTTTTTAAAACTAACTCCTTATCAGTCCAATATAGCTTACCCTCCAAGCGAGTATCAAATTCTGCATAACTTTCAATATTATATTCTTCGCTATCATAAATCACTTTACCTTGAACTTTTACAATCGGAAAGCGATTAGTTTGAAAAATTGGCCAATTACTTTGGGCAAAGTAATTTAATTCTCCTGTGATTAAAACAGATTTAAAACCATTAAAATCTTTTAATTCTGAAGCATCTCCACGATAGTATTGGTTTGGCGCATCTTTAAATATAACTTGGATGTGTTTTTTTTGGTTCAATTCTTTAATTGAATAGCTTGTGTTTGAAGAGCAATCATAAAGTGGAAAACAAAAAATAGATTTTACATCTTGCGTATCAAAGTCTTTAAACAGCATAGCGAGTTTAGCCTTGTTGCCGTGATTCAGTTCAACAACAGAAAAGTCAGAACCATTTTTATTCGCAAAACTAGCAGATGTAATTGGTTGATTTCCTATCGCTGAAATTTTATAAGTGAGTTGGGAATCATCAAAGTTTAAAGTTTGGTTAATCCCCTCACCTTTAATTGTTATATAGCTAGAATGATTCGCTGTCCCAATAGAATCAGAATTATCACTGCCCCCACAACCTGACAGCAATAATAAACTCACTGTCGAATACATCACGATTTTTTTCATTACCCATTCCTTACAAGGATATTTATTAAGTTTTTATAAATAATCTTATAACATTAATTTTCCTTGGCTAATATCCTTTACCCTGTAATAATTCTAACTATCTTTAAATTTAATAAATTAAGCGAGCCTTATTGTGACCTTGAATGCTGAACAGGAATTTCTGTCGAGTTATAATAAAAAAGACTTTGATGCTCCCCTTTTCACAGTCGATATGGCTATTTTTTCTGTGGATGCTGGGCAGCTACAAGTTTTATTGATTAAGCGCTCCAATTTTCCACAAAAAGATAAATGGGCACTGCCAGGTGGTTTTGTTGATTTAACCCAAGATGCAGATTTAATGGCTTCTGCGCACCGTAAATTGGTTGAAAAAACGGGGCTTCAGTCTCCCCATTTGGAACAAGTGGCAACGGTGGGCAATGCAACGCGTGATCCTCGGGGTTGGGCAGTCACCGCCTTGTATTTTGCGCTCATTGATTTCAAAGAATTTCAGCAAGTCGCTACCGAACAAACTGAACATAGTGAATGGGTTTCAATCTCGGAAGCAAAAAATCGAGATTTGGCATTTGATCATTTACAGCTTTTAGAAATGGCAATTGATCGATTAAGTCGTAAAGCACGCTATACTGCTCTGCCCGTTAGTTTGATGCCAAAACTATTTACATTGACTGAATTACAGCAGATTTATGAAATTATTTTGGGTCAGAGCTTGGAGAAGAAATCGTTTAGACGGCGTATGATTGAAGCAGGTGCAGTTGAGGAAACAAATCAAACTAAAATTGCAGGTAAACGTCCTGCGCAACTGTATAAATATGCTTTCGAGAGCTATGATTTCCATTTTCCAAGAATTTTGGAATATCCACGTGACTTAAATCCGTCATGACTGAGATAAGATTAATTCAAGCTTTTCCTCAAGAACTATTCGATGATGTTATATTGGTGGCTCAATATCTTGAAAATCAGAAAATCCAACTTCATGACAATACCCAATGTGAAGTGATCATTCATCAAGCTTTGATCAAGATACCTGCCAGAATCTATATCAACGCTATACAATCTGTTGAGTTTCAAAACTTTCCATTGATACAACGTCAAATTCTATGGTGTATTTTCACGCGCCATCATGATGGTTTTGTTCGGCAAAAAGCACTTGAAAAACTACTTCAGCAAAATCTTGAATATTTTATGACGCCATTTATCTTTCAATTGCTAGGTGAATATGTGGCTGAAATTTTGAAAATCATTGAGCCACATCTCAATGAAAATAATCAAAACAAATGGAGTGATTTTATCTTAGAAAATTGTCAGTATTTTCAAACGACACAAAGCAGAATCGTCAGTTATTGGAATGAATACTATCGGTCAAGCTATCCTGATTTTAAAAACTATATTGGTCATCAAATTTTAACCAAGCTCAAAAAATATGAGGAATCACGCTTTAAATGAAATGCGTAATTTAAGTTTGATTTATTGGTTACCAAAAACAATCACATAGGTTCCAATCTGTATTTTTTCTTCTAAGCAGCATGCCAGATGCTCTAAAAAATTCATTATTTTTATATCTTCAAAAGACAAATCCCTAAGGTCTGAAACAATTTTCTGTACTGTATTGTAATCAAAATAATTATCTGAACAAGGATCAAAACTATCCTCGAATTCATTTGTCAGCGGGCTAAACAACGGAAATAAAGACCTAAATATTTCAATCACATAAGCAAAATCATCCTGTGGAATAAAATAAGTTCTATTGTTTTTATCTTGTACTCGCTCTAAGTTTTCATCTTCTGCCCAAATAAAGAAACCCACTTTATCAACAAATTTGGAATTTTCCGCTATCGTCAACTTAACTGGACGTTGATTAAATTGATCAATCTTTTCAATAATTTTTTCAATATTCTGCTGATAAACAGGATTTATATAATATGTATGAGCAAGCGTTTGGTCGCATCCTGTCGCTAAACAAATTTTATTGAGATTATTTTGATGAAACTGAGTAAGCGATTGTTCAATATCGTAATTATTTTGTTTTAATAATGACAACGCTTCTGTCAATGAAACGTTTATTTTTGCTCGTAATATCTTGAGCTTTTCATTATTCATAACGTACTCTTGTATTTATTCCTGATTCCATTTTCAATATTTATACATCGTCACTGCCTAAATTATCTTATGTTAATTATACAATTAAATATCGATGGACAATAATAATGAACACCCTATGCTATTTTGAAATTCAGTCTTCTAACCCTGAACGTGAAATGAAGTTTTATCATGAGGTTTTTGGTTGGAAGTTTAACAAAGTCGAAGGTTTACCGATCCAATATTTTCAAATTGAGACAGCATCATTACATGGAGGTTTATTAGAAAGACCAGCGCAAACACCACCGACACATTGTGGAGCCAATGCCTTTACCTGCTCTTTTGAAGTTGAAGATTTTGATCAAACGGCTGAAAAAATTTTAGCCTTAGGTGGGCGCATCGCCATGGAAAAATTTGCCATCCCTAACAAATGTTGGCAAGGCTACTTTTTAGATGCAGACCATAATACCTTTGGTTTGGTTCAAGTTGATCCAAATGCACAATGATTTTAAGAAATGAAACAAATAACTACACCAAACTCAGATTGATTTAAGTGATGAATTTAGAGAATTGATATTCTAGAGTATTGGTTTTTAACAGCTTAACCAGACCAGTGATTAAGTGAAATACAGTTTGGCTTTTTATCTGCTTAGTCAGCCATCCTGACCTTTTACTCAATCACTCACTTTAAACCGAAGCAATCAAAAAAGTTGTCTATTCAATCACCACAAAAGAACTTCTTATCTGATTCATCCGTGAATTTATGCTACCTTATTTTACAACGCATTAAGATCACACACGCACATGACTGTACGCTTTCTTCATACTTCAGACTGGCATCTGGGACAATTCTTTTATAACCACTCGCGCCAGTATGAACATGGACAGTTTTTAGCGTGGTTATTGCTACAAATTCAAGAGAAACAGCCGAATGCTTTACTGATCGCAGGTGATATTTTTGATGTGATTAACCCTGCTTCATCGGCTCAAAAACAATTATATCAATTTCTTGCAGATGCACATGAGATTGCACCACATATGCAAACACTGATGATTGCAGGAAATCATGACTCAGGTTACCGTATCGAACAAGTAGAACCGTTACTTGAGAAATATCATGCCAAATCTGTTGGAGTGATTCATAAAAATAGTGAAGGTCAAATTGACTTAGATCGCTTACTGATTCCTATCTATGATCCGCAACGTCATATTATTGCTTGGTGTCTAAGTTTGCCCTTTTTACGTCCTGCTGAAATTACTGGATTTAATGAACAGACTCATAATAGTCAAAACGCAATTGCCTATTTACATCAACAGTTGATTGCAGAAGCTCGTAAGAGAAAAACGGCTGAGCAAGCACTGATTTTAATGTCGCATGCGCATATGCAAGGTGGGGAAACTTCCGATTCGGAGCGCCCAATTATTGTAGGGAATGAAGAAGCTCTTTCAACGACGTTGTTTGAAGACATTCTTGACTATGTGGCACTTGGACATTTACACAAACCACAAAAAGTTGCACAAGCACATATTCGTTATAGTGGTTCGCCCATTCCACTGTCGTTTAGTGAAATCCACTACAAACATCAAATTGTAGACGTAAAAATTGATCCATCCAAAACAGATGAATCCCGCTTTGAGTTTGAAAGTATCTATATTCCACGGAGTATACAGCTCCATAAAATCAAAGGAGAATTGAGCGTTGTTTTTGCTCAGTTACATGGTTTGCCAAGTGGAGAAATTGACAATATTGATCATCGTGAATATGTCGATATTGAATATCATACGGATGTTCCCCCTCCGCCCAATTTACGCCAACAATTTGAAGAAGCCTTACCCAAAAATAGATACCGTTTGGTTCGTATTTCAAGACAATACTTAAGCACAGAAAAAAATGGGGATACACCGAGTACAATCCATCTCGAACCGCCTACGCCAGAAAAACTTTTTCAACAGCTCTGGGAAAAAAATGGTTATGCCAGTGATGATGCTGTTTTCAAAGACTTTTTAAATTTGCTGCAAGAAGCTGAGAAGTCACTCGAAAATGAACCTGAAGCATAGGAGTTTGCTGTGAAAATTTTATCGATACGACTCAAAAATCTAGCTTCGTTGTCTGGTGAACATTTTATTGATTTTGAATCTGAACCATTGGCTTCAGCTGGTTTAGTCGCAATTGTTGGGAAAACCGGGGCTGGAAAGTCCACTATTCTAGATGCGATGTGCCTTGCCCTATTCAATAAAATCCCACGTTTAAAAGACAGTGATGGTAAGTTACAAGATGTGGATGGTTCAGAACTTTTAACCAACTCCCCACTGACTGTACTGCGTCGAGGTACCGCGCATGGCTTTGCAGAACTTTGTTTTGTTGCACAAGATCAAAAATATTATCTGGCTCGTTGGGAGCTAAAACGTTCACGTGAAAAAGCAGATGGAAAACTGCAAAGTGTACAACGTTATTTAAAATGTCTGACCGATGGAACAGTGATAGCGGATAAAGCCAAAGCTGTAGACAACAGTATTTATAAAATTACTCAATTGAGTTTCGAACAATTTACCCGTGCTGTACTTTTGGCACAATCTGAAGTCACAGCATTTTTAAAAGCACGTGATAATGAACGTGGAGAGTTACTCGAGTATTTAACCAATTCAGCAATTTTTGGAAAAATTGGTCAATTGGCATATGAAAAAACCAAATTGGTGGCTTCAAAACGTAAAGAACTTGAAAACCTACTGGGTCATATTGAACTGTTATCTGATGAAGATTTGGCTGAACTGTCGACTCAATTTCAACATATTGAAAACACTTATCAAAAATTACAATCAGAAAAAATCCAGCTTGAAAAACAACAGCTTTGGTTTGAACGTAAACAAAAATTAGATCAAGAGATTATTCTAAAACAGCAATTTTTAGATGCCCAACTCAAAGTACAACACGACTTACGACCTGAACGTGAACGTTTAATTCGTTTAGAAAAATTTTCGAGTATTCGCTCAAGTGTTTTTCAACAGCAACAGCTGAATAAAAATGAACAACAACTGACACCACAACTGCAAAAACAACAACAACTGTTTGATCAGTTAAAGCTACAGTTTGAGCAGCAAAAGCAAAACTTCACTCAAGCTGAAACGGCTTTAAATGATATACAAAGTTTTGAAAACGCACATTTTGATGCTTTAAAAGAAGTACGTAAATGTATCCAAGAACGTGATTTTATTGGTACAGAATTTAAAAAAATTCAATCCAAACTCAATGAGTTGGAACAATCAAAATATCCCTTACTAAGCCAGCAACAGGAAGTTGAACAACATATTCAACGTCTTAGCCAACAGCAGCTGAATTTAAGTCAAAAACTTGTCGAGACACAACAATTTTCAAGTCTGGATAAAGGCTTGACAGCGCATATACAACAACTCAGTCAATTTATTCAACACTATCCAAGCATCGAAAATCAACTCGGTAATTTAAGCCAAGCTGAAGATAAACTCAGACAGCAAAACGCTCAATTACAGGCTTTAATTGATCAATCAGGTACGATCGAGACGCTAGAAACAAGGCTTGAACAAACCCGCCAACAACGAGAAACGATACTTTACCAACTCAATCAATTTGACATCATCCAACAAAAATTACAGCAATTTTTTGAATTACAGTCAGAGTCTCAACAACTTATTGCTCAAATTCATCAAGGTCATACACAATTTCAACAACTAGAAAAAGCCACAGTTCAAGCTGAACAAGATTATCACAATGCAAAAGAGGCTCGAACCAAGCTACAGGATATACTTCAACAACAACGCTTATTGCATACAGAAAATGTCGAGAATTTAAGAGCAGCACTTAAAGAAGATCAACCATGTATCGTCTGTGGAAGTACCACCCATCCCTATAAAATGGATGATTCCATTGTTTCCAAAGCCTTGTTTGAACTACAACAGCAACAAGAACAGCAAGCTCTGCTTCAAGAGCAAGATACTTTTAACATTTGGCAGCTTAGTCAGCAGAATTTAACCCAATTCAATGCAGAGCAAGAACAACTAAAAACCTCGCAAAAAAGACTGGTTGAACGAATCGCAGTCACTCAACAGGCTTGTGCTGAACAAATTGCTTCTGCAAAAATTAAGCTTGATCTCACTCAAACACAAGCTGAAATCATGTTACAGTTAGGTCAGTTTACCCAACAATCTCAACAGCAGATTGAGCAAATCGACCAACACTCCAAACAATCGATTCAAACAATAAAAACCCAACAACAATTGTTGCAGAGTACTCAGCACACATCACATTTATTACAACAAGCCAAAAACCTTCAGCATCAAATTCAGCATATCGTTTCATGTTTGTCTGAGCAGGAACAACACATGTGGCAACAACAGACTGTCACCACCGCAGAAAATGTTTGTATCCGTTTAAAACAACGTGCGCAACAACTTGATCAACAAGAACAGCACAGTAAGCAATTAGATTTATACGCCCAACAACAACACAGTATTCAACTCAACCTAGACAATATCTCCAAGCAAATTGCTGATACTGCTCAAAGCTTAGCGGAGATTAAACTTAAAGGATTACAAAATACAGAAACTGCAAATCAATTGATTTTCAGCATGACGGGATTAAATGAAGTGAAGCCGAATGAATGGCTAGCTCAGCACGATCTGAAACGCCAGCAAAGCCAACAACATTATCAGCAACTCAAACAAAACTTTGAGCAATTGCGTAATCAATTTGAGCAAGAAAAGAGCCAGCTTGGACAGCTTAAGGCACAAGTAGAGCAAAACTTAAATCATCTCAATCAAGTGCAGTTTGAAATCCAACAATGGTTAACAGAACATCTAGATTTTCAATTAGAAGATTTAAGCAACTTGGCGCAAATTACACCACCACAAGAACAGCAAATTCGAAAGCAATTACAGCAAGCTGAACGCACATTGAATGAAGCCCATTCAGCACTGAAAACCATTCAGGAACAACTCTCAGAACATCTAACGCTTCAACCAGAAATAGTGAGCAATGAATTACAACAATTGATGATAAGAAATAGTGAAGCGCTAAACACGCAAATTGAAATTCGAGATCAACTCAAACTCAAACTCGAATTACATCAGCAGAATGTCATGAAGCAAAAACAGTTTGCAGATCAAATTCACAATGTACAGCAAGAGGAACATCGTTGGGGAAAAATTTCAGGTTTGATGGGGGATGCAACAGGTAAAAAATTTAGAGATTATGCGCAACAGTATAATTTGGATATTTTACTTGAACATGCCAATCAGCAATTGGCGATGCTGTCTCAACGCTATACGCTTAAGCGTCTCGAAAACTCTCTAAGTCTCGCCATTATTGATCATGATATGGATGGTGAAACTCGATCTGTTGCTTCACTATCGGGTGGCGAGTCTTTCTTAACCGCACTAGCGCTCTCTCTAGCAATTGCCAATATGGCTTCAGGTTCAATGAAAATTGAATCCTTATTTATTGATGAAGGTTTTGGAACACTGGATGCTTCATCATTACATATGGTAATGAATGCTTTGGATCAACTGCAAAATCAAGGGCGTAAAGTTGTACTAATTTCACATATACAGGAAATGCATGAACGTATCCCTGTACAAATTCAAGTCCGAGCTTTAGGTGCAGGTGCCAGTACGATAGAAGTAGTCAGTTAAAAAAAGGAGGAAATTAACCCTCCTCGAACTGGACTTAACGTATTCAGTGATTTGCTAAATATTCTTTTTTAGCTTGATCACAAATTTCTTTTTTATCACTCAAGCCTTGGGTTGCTGTTTCGAGGGTTTCATCAAAGGTGGTATCAAACTGTTTGTAATCTCGGTCATACTGTACTTTATATTTTTGATTATTTTTTAATACAGCGATTGAACTCTGAATGGCGACACACATTGGATAAAGTTCCTTCCGATCCTGTGTTTGAGTTGCACGATCAGTAATTTCTTCGATTTTTCCCAAAATCGTATCAAAGTTCTTTTGAAATTTTTCATAACTCGGTTGAGTTGCAATAAGGGATTTATATTGATCTTCGATTGGATTGGCAAATGATTGTATGGAAGCCATGCCCAGTAAAGTGATCACACAAACTTTAACTAATTTCATTATATATTGACTCTTTTGTTTATTAATGGGTTCAAGTGTTTAAAAGCATAGGCTGTTTTCACAAATGCCCTATGCTTGTTGAAAAGATAATTTATCGATCTGCTGGAAATGCATTGGGTGGCGGCGCATATTTATTTACAGGTTTCGCCTTTTCTTCTGGTGCTTCTAACTCATACACTACAGTACCGATTACACCTGTATTTTGAATAGAGCCTTGATCAGAATTAGCAGCATAAGCATCTTTAGGCTTACTAAACGTAAAAGAAGCTACAGCAGAATCACTCTTACGGAAACCTTCGATTTTCAAGGTGTCATGCGCATGCAATACATAACCTGCATTGCTCCGAGAAGCTTCACTGCCATTAATTACATCAATACCATCAACACTGGCAACAATTTCAAAGGTCTTACCCGTATTATTTTCATACTGTAATTGATAACTTTGCCCTTCACGCCCTGACAAATAATATTTTTGCCCCACACGATACATGGGAATGAACTGACCATGATCATCGACCACAGAAAAACTAATTTTTCCTGCCGCCATTGAAATAGAATTCACTGATTTTCCTTGATAATTTTTATCAGCATATTGCACCATTGTTTCAGCAAATGATGTTTCAGATTTACGTTTTAACTGCACTTCCGTCACTTTGGAATCAATTTCATCACCCCACTTCGTACCCAGTTTTTCATCAGCGGAGACTTGGTTATTGGCAGCTTCAGCAGCAGCATCGGTACTGGTCGTTTCAGCCGATGAGTTGGATGAACTTTCATCTGTTTTTTTCGCACAAGCAGCAAGAAAAATACACAGCAAAAGGCAGAGAAATATATTTATATTTTTCATTATCAAACCTATTTTAAAGTAATAAGTTACGTTCCAATCATTATAATGTCTTGTATTTATTCAATAACATTGAACAATTAGAAAGATGTTTCAGTTAGATTATTATCAGCCACATCATAACTGAGCAATGCTTGATGTACTATTTTTTAATTATTGCAATTGTGTAACATTATAACATCCTAGCGCATTCTAGGATGTTATAAAACCTATAGTTTGCCTAAACTCAATCACTTAATCTGCTGGAAAAGCATTAGGAGCAGGTGCATAGCCATCCTTTGAATTTTTAGCAGGCTGATATTGAGGTGCTTTTAATTCATACACCACTGTTCCAATCACACCGGTATTTTGAATAGAGCCATTTGCTGAATTAGCTGCATATGCGTCTTTAGGGCGACTAAAAGTAAATGAAGCGACTGAAGAATTACTCTTTCTAAATCCTTCAATTGCAAATGAACTGTATGGTCGTAACACATAACCACTATTTGAACGTGAAGCTCGGCTGCCATCTAAAACATCTAAACCATCCACACTCGCGACAATTTCAAATGTTTGATTGCTGGTATTTGAATAGCGAAGTTGATAGCTTTGCCCATCTATGGCTGAAAGGTAATAATTTTGTCCATCACGATAAAGTGGTAAAATTCGACCACGATCATCTACAACAGAAAAACTTACTTTGCCAGCTGCCAGAGAAATGCTGTTAATATTACGTCCCGAAAATTGCTTATTGGCATAACGAATTTGAGTTTCATCAATTGGACGATTGCTTAAGCGTTTTAAATCTACTTGGGTCACATAAGAATTTAGATCATCGCCCCATTTTGTCCCCAAACGTTCTTCTGATCGCACTTGGTTTTGTTTGGATGTTGTAGTTGCAGGTCTAGGCGCTGGTTTGGCTGAAGGTACAGCTTCTGTCTCTAAACTTATGGCATCGTTTGATGGCGAATATTTTGTTGTACTGCAGGCGCTGATTAAAACACAAAGACACAACCACAATAACATTTTGGATTTATTCATATTCTATTTCCAGTTTCTAAATTTTATTTCACTAAGTATAGTCAACTTAACAAGTGCTGTGCATCGAAAATTGTAGAATATATTTTAAACGAGCTATTCAATTGTTTAGGACAAATATATTGATATAGTTATCCTAAACAAAAAACCTATTTTTTATTTTATCGTGATCAGATCATTGTTAACCTAGTGCCAAAACGACACCTGCAAAGCCAATACAATAAAAACCGAACAGCTGCCAACGTCCATGTTCTAGCCAGCTAGATAACCACTTTAAAGCAGCAAGACCTGCAATAAAGCTAAACACCATTCCCAATACACTCGGAAAAAGGAGTTGAGTTAAATGCATATTTTGAAAGTTCTCCGCATGCATAAGACGATAAAACTCTTTAACAATCACAGCAGGTGTAAGCACTACAGCCAACGCAAAACTAAACTCTTCCGCTTTTTGGCGAGCAACACCTAAAAATAATCCTGTTGAAATGGTGGCACCAGAACGTGAAAAACCTCGAAATGGTAGACATAAAGCTTGTATCGCACCGATCCATGCCGCACTTTTCAAGCTGATTTCACCAGTTTGTCCACGATCTAATCGCGCAGATAAAATAATCAATATCCCTGCTGAAACTAATGCAGCAGCCATTAATTTTGAATTACTAAATAACTGTTCTATTTCAAAGTGATTTGCCCCTGCAAAAAATACATGTTTAATCAAGGCTTGTAGGGTTAATCCAAGTATGCCGGTAATGGCTGTGGCAAGAATAATAAAACCTGCTTGTTTCTTAAAATTAGTGATGGATGAAAAATATGTCTTACGCCAAGATGCCCAGAAATAAACAATGACCGCAAACATTGTACCTGTATGTAGCATGACCAAGAGAAAAGTCATATCAGGTGCAGAAGGATCAAAGCCCATTAATTTTTCAGCCAAAATGACATGGGCAGAACTGGATACAGGAAGCAACTCTGCCAAGCCTTGAATAATGGCAAGAATAAGCACATGAAAAATAGTCATCAATGCTCTCAGGTTTAAAATGATGTTTGCCTTATACGTTTACAGCATTAAAACTAAATTAAAATAAACTTAAACCATTACAAATTCAGAACGCCAATTTCAGTATGAGAGCTTAAATATCTTGTTAGTTTTTATTGGAATAATCTCGTGCGCCAAATAATGCTGTACCAATCCGAACCATGGTTGAGCCTGCAGCAATTGCTTCTGCCAGATCTCCTGACATTCCCATACTCAGGGTATCCCAATCTTCAGGACGAACATGGAACACTTTGACTTGGTCAAATAACTGCTTGGCATCTTGAAATGCTTCAGTGTGATGTGGTGCAGGAATCACCATCAGTCCTCTTAATCTTAAATTCGGCAACAGGCTGATTTGCTTGACCAATTCAACAACTTCTTCAGGCTGACAGCCATCTTTGCTGTCTTGTGCATCAATATTCACTTGTAAACAGATATTTAAAGGGTTTTGAGTTGCATCTCTTTGTTTCGATAAACGTTCAGCAATTATAAAACGATCTACGCCATGCACCCATGCAAACTTTTCGGCAAGATGCTTGGTTTTATTGCGTTGTACATGACCGATAAAATGCCACTCAATATCCAAATCTTTTAAATCTTCAATTTTATCCAAGGCTTCTTGTAAATAGTTTTCCCCAAACGAGCGTTGCCCTGTGCTGTACATTTCTCGTAATAATGGACTTGGATGTGTTTTAGAAACCGCCAATAACTGGACCTGTCCCAGATCTCGATTTGCAGCCAAGCAGGCATCCTGAATTTGTGCTAATACATGATTTCGAGCTTGATTTAGATCATTCATTGACGGGGTTCTCATTTCATAAAAATTTCAGCTTCCAAGCAATTAAATTGTTGGTTATGCTGAGTGAAAAGCCTTATTATTCTACAAAATAATCAGGGTATGTTGATTGTTCATCAATGGCTTGTACGTGGCAGGCAAAAATTAAACAAACCATGAATGAAATATAAAGAATAGCAAAACTATTTTAAAATTTCATAACGCAGTTTGAAATAATTTTAGCCATAACTGTTGCAAGAACAAAGCATTACTTTGTTCTTAATGTATGACAAAACGAGAAACCGAGGTGTTTTTTACTGCTAAAACGTTACTTTGCGAAATATGGTTTCTCATCATTTAGAATAACGCCATTTCGTAGTTTCAGCAGAAGAACCAAAAACACTGAGATCGTCAGCAACATAGATGAACGCTCTTTACCTTAGGCTAAGAGATTTTATTCGGGGACATTATGGATATTACAGAATTATTGGCGTTTTCCGTTAAAAATGGTGCGTCTGACTTACACCTTTCAGCGGGTATGCCACCGATGATTCGTGTTGATGGTGAAGTCCGCCGTATCAATTTACCAGCATTGGAACATAAAGAAGTTCATAGACTGGTCTATGACATCATGAATGATAAACAACGTCGAGATTTTGAAGAACAATTAGAGACTGACTTCTCTTTTGAAGTTCCAGGCGTTGCCCGTTTCCGTGTTAACGCATTTAACCAAAACCGTGGTGCAGGTGCGGTATTCCGTACCATTCCATCCAAAGTCCTGACTATGGAGGATCTTGGTTTAGGACAAATCTTTAAAGACCTTTGTGACTTACCACGCGGTTTAATTTTGGTTACAGGTCCAACAGGTTCTGGTAAATCAACCACTTTGGCTTCGATGATTGACTTCATCAATGACAATCGTTATGACCATATTTTAACTGTCGAAGATCCAATCGAATTTGTACACCAATCTAAAAAGTGCTTGATCAACCAGCGTGAAGTGCACCGTGATACACATGGCTTTAACGAGGCGCTACGTTCTGCACTGCGTGAAGATCCAGACATTATCCTTGTCGGTGAGATGCGTGACCTTGAAACTATCCGCCTTGCACTTACCGCAGCAGAAACAGGTCACTTGGTCTTTGGTACGCTGCATACCACTTCCGCAGCGAAGACCATTGACCGTGTGATTGATGTATTCCCTGCTGAAGAAAAAGACATGGTACGTGCCATGCTTTCTGAATCACTACAAGCTGTTATTTCTCAAACCCTTTTAAAGAAAAATGGTGGTGGACGTGTTGCTGCACATGAAATCATGATCGGTATTCCTGCCATTCGTAACCTGATTCGTGAAAACAAAGTTGCACAGATGTATTCAGCAATTCAGACTGGTGCAAACTATGGTATGACCACCCTGGATCAAAGCTTAAAAGCGCTGGTTGCCAAAGGTGTAATTAGTCCTCAAGTTGCGCGAAATGTCGCAAAACAACCAGAATCATTTCTATAAGTAAGATGGACGATTGAGGCTTAAAAGATGGACTTTAATGACTTGCTCAATATGATGATTGAGCAGAAAGCATCCGACTTGTTTATTACCGCAGATGTAGAACCATCAATGAAAATTAATGGTCAAATCGTCCCTGTGGTAAAAACCAAGTTAAACGGCGAAATCATCATGCAATTACTCAACTCAATCATGAGTGAGAAGCAACGCAAAGAATTTGCAGATACGCGCGAATGTAACTTTGCCATTACCAACAGAGATAAAACTGCCCGTTTCCGTGTCAGCGCTTTTCAACAACGTGATATGCCAGGTATGGTTTTGCGTCGTATCGAAACTAAAATTCCAACCATGGAAGAGTTAAAACTTCCACCTATACTCAAAGATCTTGCCATGACAAAACGTGGCATCATTATCTTTGTTGGTGCGACAGGTACCGGTAAATCCACATCTCTTGCATCGATTATTGGCTATCGCAATCAGAACTCAAAAGGTCATATCATCACCATTGAAGATCCGATTGAATTTGTTCACGAACATGCTGGCTGTATCATTACCCAACGTGAAGTTGGTATTGATACTGACTCTTTTGAAATTGCCTTGAAGAACACCTTGCGTCAAGCACCTGATGTTATTCTGATTGGTGAGATTCGTTCCCGTGAAACAATGGATTATGCGATTGCCTTTGCAGAAACTGGACATCTGGTCTTTGCGACACTACATGCCAACAATGCCAACCAAGCCATTGACCGCATTATTCACTTCTTTGAATCTGACCGTCATAGCCAATTGTTTATGGACTTATCTCTTAACCTTAAAGCTATGGTCGCACAGCAATTAATTCCAACACCAGATGGTAACTCTCGTCGTGCAGCGATTGAGATTCTGATCAACTCACCACTCGTTTCAGATCTCATCCGTAAAGGTGATGTACATGAAATCAAAGATTTGATGAAACGTTCACGCGAATTGGGTATGCAAACTTTTGACCAAGCCTTGTTTGACCTTTATAAAGCTGGTCAGATTACCTACAAAGATGCGTTGAAACATGCAGACTCACCAAATGATTTACGTCTACAAATCAAATTGGATGAAGAAGGTGGCGCGCAGTTATTGAATGCCAACAGCAAATTGACTTTTGATGGGCAATAAAGCAACACAAAATCTTTAAAAATGAAAAGGGAGCTTCTAAAAGCTCCCTTTTCATTTGTTGTATTTATGTGATTTTAACGCTTACGATAAGCTTCCTGACATTCAGGCTCATCACAATAACCATATAGATTTAGAGAATGACCAGTTAACTGGAAACCATGCTTCTCAGCAACTGCATGTTGTTCATGCTCAATGGTATCATTAGTAAATTCAACGACTTTATTACAATTTTGGCAAACCAAATGATCATGATGATCTTCTTGCATAATTTCGAAAACAGAATGATTGTTTTCAAAATGATGACGCTGAATAATTCCAGCAGCCTCAAATTGTGTTAACACACGATATACGGTCGCTAGACCAACATCTTCACCTTGTTCGAGTAATGTTTTATAAATGTCTTCCGCGCTCAAGTGGTGTTGTCTTGAATTTTCTAATAATTCCAAAATCTTGATTCGTGGTAGGGTAACTTTAAGTCCAGCTTTGCGTAAATCTTGATTTGAAATAGGCATATAAAAAGGTCTCTCAACAAATTTTAAGTTGGAATATGCAACAGAGTTGAGATGCAGTATGATCTATCCTTGGATCAATTGCATCATAATTAATTTGGGATAGTGTAGCAAAATGCAAAAAATCATGCTGACGTTATTCGTCGCTTCTTTACTTGGTGGTTGCTCTGTATTTGGAGTATACAAAGTTGATATACCTCAAGGAACACCATTAACCCAAGCTCAAGCTTCAAAAATTCAAGTCGGTATGACCTACCAGCAAGTGAGATTCTTACTGGGTAGCCCAACAATTTCAGATCCAATGAATCCTGGACGTTGGGATTACATTTACAACTATATCCCTGGAACTTATGCAAAAAAAGCAAAAATTCCAGCAGCACATGGTCAACACTTAAAGGTTTATTTTGATCAATCAGGTATTGTAAACAAAATCGAAGGTTTGGAAACCATTCCTGAGTCACAACCCGGTTTACCCGCTTCTAAAGAAGCAATATTGAATGCGCCCCCACTATAGACATTTTGTCATAAAAAGAAACCCCTCTTTGAGGGGTTTTTCATATGCATTCAATTGTTTAAAGCGATTAGCTATAATCGCTTAAGATTTGAAGAGTAATTGCTGATAACGATTTCCACGGCAATAACGCCCAACAGGATTGGCTTTGGCGCGATTACGACGAATGTCTTTGGGATTAATGGTTAAAGCTCTATAGATTTCAACACGATCACCAGCTTCTAACAAATGTGCTTGATCTTTAATCTTGACACCAAAGATGCCAAAACTAAAATTTTCAGGCAATTCTACTTGCTCCGCCAAACCACTTTGGGCAATTGCATCAGCAACGCTCATGCCCGGAGAAAATTGTAACTCAATGTGAAATTGTTGCTTTTCGGTAGCATATGCTACCCAAATTTTATCCACTTGATTCACCAATACCCTTAAATAAATTGTCCGATATACGCAACCAATGCAATTAAAATGGCTAAAGGTAAAATGATACGCACTGCAATACGCCAAATATTATAAAAGCCTTCTGAACTGAAATTAATTGCTTTCCTTAAGTGACTGATTTTCATCATCCAACCCACAAAAATTGAATAAATCAAACAAATCAACAAACCCCAGATCATTAACAATGGATTAAATATCATCGCAATGTTTGGAATCGCCCAAATAAATAATGCCACCAAAAGCACTGCAAATTGAATTACCACAGCCACTTGGCGTTGCACTAGCTGTTCTTTGCTCAATTGTAATAATAGAGCAGCGGAAATGATCGCAGTAAATAACAATGCATAAGCTGGAATTTGTGATGAAACAGCAAAGAAACCAAATGCTATTACTGCAATCAATTGTGCAATCCAGATCGGTAAAGCGGTTTTACTTGCCTCATTGCGCTGTTGGACATTAAGCAAGCTTGTTTGCCAATACAGCCCAAGACCTAACCCTGTTGCAACTAAAGCTAAAATTGTGGCATTACCCCACTCTTTAAACTCAACAGGTGTCACATGCCAAGTCTGCAAACCTGTTCCAAAAAACTGAGCCAAAGCCAATGAAACCAGTACGCCAACTGTTGTTAAACCGACCAAGAACTGACGCGGAACAAAAGATAATGCAAAAGCAACCACAGCACTGCCAACAAAAATCAAATGTGGCGCAACTGGAAGTTGAGCAATATGTACAGCACTAGCACTAATATTTGAAAGTATGCCACCCGCTAAGAATGGAATAAAAATGACTGCCAACCATCCTACAATACGCCAGGATTGTGATGCATCTGCGTCACGAGTTAAGCTAGACAAGGCATTTAATGCGGTTGTTTTAGAGCGTTTTGCTAAAGCAACCTCTAAATAGGTAATCGGCAATGCCAAAATCAGCATTGACACTAACCACAATATCCAAAAATCAATTTGTCGATCAATTTGAATATCCAGACTTGGTGCTAAGCCTGCGATAATCATGAATGATAAACAAAATGCCATGAGCGGCGATAACCATCGTGACATAGAATTATCCTGCATGAGGTGTTTCGTAAAAAGTTCTGCTATTTTGCCTTTGTCGATGCTGAAAATCAAAGCTTAAAAGAAAAAAGCAAATCACCCCTCGATGATTTGCTGCGCTAGACTTTTTTTATAATCGCTCTTATTTCTTTTTATCCCCTCTGAATTTTTTTAATTAGAGAGCTGGTCATTTCCATAACTTAGGCTGAAATCAGCATGAGGTTATGAAAAAAATCGTGCAAACCAATTCTTGCCTTTTTTCTTTTCATTTTCTTTAATGATCCCCATCATATTTAATTTCACAGCTCCAACATAATCAGCGTCATCGTGCTGAATATGATTAATTAACCATTTAGACAAGACTTCATGTAATTCTTTTTCGATTGAATGACCTTGCTCAAAACTTTCACGGTAACTTTCTATACGCTTGATAAATAAATCATGGACACGTTTATGAGGAACACGATATTTATAACCTGCTTCTTCTTGTAAACTTTCTTCAAATGTAAAATGTGATTGCGTATAGTCGATAATATTATCGAGTATTTGTTTAATACGAACACGATCCGTTGCTATACCAATTTCATCAATTTCATTGATGTAATCCAAAATCCTTCTATGTTGATCGTCAATCACATCGATACCAGTATTATATTCTGGAATCCATTTCATCTTCATACGATCACCTTAAAAAATAATGTCTTGACCTTTAAAATCCATATTAACGAGAATCAAGTCAAATAAAAATGAACCGTATTACTCGGGATTCATTAAAAAAACCGTATTATTATTTAAGTTATTGTTTATATTAAATTAATATTATTAATCAAACTAAAAGAGTAAGATATTTTTTAACCAATATTAAAATTCAAATGATTTTATAGATGATTTAATTATCTATTTATAGGTTTAATTCATTAGATTAGATACATAGTAATTTCAACTCATCAATTAATATTAAACTAATGCTGATCTGCCTTGGTTATTCTGACTAAACTCGGGTCAGCTGCTTCACGCACCAAGCGCTCGACATGAGTGGTGGCAGTTTTTATCACCTTCCCCTCTTTAAATAAAATCATTTCACCTGGTTTATAAGCTGTCCACACTTCATTTTGAGTCAACGGTTCTGTTGTTATTACAGCTACACGATCTTCTTTGGTGGTAAATTGACTAAAATCGATATCGACATCAATATCAATTAAACGCGCATATTTAAAAGGATACTCTCTAACAATCCAATGCAGTTTGGTCGTCGCATAACTGAATAATGCTTGTCCATTGGAAAGACAGAAATTAAAAGTCCCGTATTCTGCAATTTTAGGAGAAATTTCTTCAAGTAAAGCAAAAATATCATTTAGACTTGGCTCAAAATAACCAAATCTTAAAACCAGCTGTTCGAGTAAATAGCAAAATGCCAATTCACTGTCTGTACTGCCTACAGGCGTAAAGCGCCCCGACAAATGCGGATGAAAATTAAGTAAGTCGCCATTATGTGCAAAAATCCATTGTCTCCCCCACAATTCACGAATGAAAGGATGCGAGTTTTCTAAAGTGATTTTACCTTGTGTCGCCTTACGAATATGTGCAATCACATTGCGTGATTTAATCGGATAATTACGTACCAACTCAGCAATTGGCGATACGACTGCAGATTGATTATCCACAAATAAGCGACAAGCTTTATCTTCAAAAAAAGCAATACCAAACCCATCAGAATGATCAGAGGTTATTCCTGCACGTTGAGAAAACCCACGAAACGAAAATGTAATATCGGTGGGTGCAGCACAGTTCATTCCAAGCAATTGGCACATAGCGTATTCATACAGCGTTTTATTTATAAGAATATTGTGCATGACTCCGCTTCCGCTTGCAAATCTCAATAACTGAAAATAACAGCATACAAGCGGATATTAGACCAAAGGAGTGAAATTGGGGATTGAAAGAAAAAAGGATATCTTTAGGTTTTCATACTTCATCGGCAAGTATAAAAACTTAGGCAGTACCCTTTGATCATTTAAACTTAGCGATTAACCATTTTATTGAGTACGAATTTTTTTGCGACTTCATTGACATCGAGAAATACAAAATAATCCAAGCAATTGAATGCTTCATCATGATATGCCTGCTTTGATAAGCGAGCATTCATTTTCAAATACACATCAAATAGTTTTGGAATTCTTTCATCTTGTGGAAAACTGTATTCTGGATGGCTGGGTTCAAAAGCGGGTTTAGCCTTAACATCAATTGATTGCTTAGCCGTCATTTTTTTAAGATGTTGGTGAGTATAGTAAGCACGTGCTTTATTGTCTTCCAAACGAATGCTGACACAGCCCATCAGATGTTTGGCTTTCATTTTCCAAAGTACTGTAGGAACTAGATTTAACCAAAGCATCGACAGCGCGCGTCCATTACGATAGCGAGGATGGACACAGGTACGCCCAATTTCAACAATATTTGATAGGTCTGAGAACTGTGAAACATCAAATTCTTGCGCGCTATAACTACGCGCAAGCTCATGACCTTGGATCAATTTTAAACGGGTATAAGCAACAATTTCATTGCTCCACTTATCTCTTAGTACGGCATGTTCACAATCAAGATCGTAAAGATCTTGATCTAAACCATTTTCAAAGTGGATACCAAACTGATCTGCAAATTGCACTGCGCGGAATTTTTGTACTTCTTTAAGCTGTTTAAGGTCTTCAACCCATTCAAATTTATATTGTGACTGTGCTTTTTTAGGTTTAGGCAAAGGTAAATTGAAGTTCTGGAAGTTCTGACGATACTGATTTAATTTTGCGAACATATTTTTAGACTCCTTGAGCTTTTACTTACACTAGGCAATCCACATGACACTTATATGACGAAAAAATGACCATTTCAAAACACACTACAAACGGTCATAGGGGATAAATCCCTCCCCCAATAAAAAACCAGTGTAAAAACACTGGTTTTGATCAGACAAAATAGATTTATGCGTGATTGGACTTTGAGCGGTTGGTAATCAAAGTACCCACACCATGATCAGTAAAGATTTCTAATAATGTTGCATGAGGTACACGACCATCAACAATATGTGCACTGACCACCCCACCTTTTACGGCATCTAAAGCACAGCCTACTTTTGGAATCATGCCACCATAGATCACCCCTGTTTCGATTAGGCGATCAACTTCTTGTGTACTGAGCCCAGTGAGTAGATTTTTATTTTCATCTAAAACACCGCTAATATTGGTCAACAAGATCAGTTTTTCAGCACCTAAAGCTTCTGCAACTTTACCCGCCACTAAATCTGCATTGATATTATAAGTTTGACCATCTTCATCCACACCAAGCGGTGCGATCACTGGGATAAAATCACTTTGTGTAAACATTTCCAAGACATCGGTCTTTACACCAGTCACTTCTCCCACAAGACCTAAGTCAATCTGAGTCACTGTACCATCATCTTGAGTTTTTTCCATCAACAGCTTTTTGGCACGTAATAAATTACCGTCTTTACCTGTTAAACCAATTGCGCGACCACCATGCTTATTGATCAAGTTGACGATTGATTTGTTCACGCTGCCACCTAAAACCATTTCAACCACTTCCATGGTTGCTGGATCAGTTACACGCATTCCATCAATACGATCAGACTCACGTCCTAACTGTTTTAATAATGAATCCACTTGCGGACCACCACCATGTACAACAATTGGATTTAATCCGACGGTCTTCAGCAAGACAATATCGCGCGCAAATGAACTTTCCAATGCAGGATCAGTCATTGCGTTACCACCATACTTCACAACTAGCGTTTTACCTGAAAAGCGTTGAATATACGGCAAAGCTTCTGTCAAAATTTGTGCTTTGTCGATGCCAGTGTGCTGGTGTGGCATTCGTCTCTCCTTAATGAGCTATAGCGGCTTGATCGATGAGTATGGATCGTGCAAAAAATCAATGTGCCTGTAAAATATCTTGGGCGATCATAGGATAGCGATCATGGAGCATAGACGCAAATGTCTGACGAATCTCATCTAAACGATTTTGACAATCGGCATCAAAACGAACGGTAAAATACTCCCCCGTATTGGATGCGCGAATAATGCCGAACCCATGTTCAAAATCAAGTCGAACCCCATCAATTTTACTTAATTCAGCACCATACTGATGACTGAGATGCTCAATTTCATTCAGCACAATTTTTGGATCTGTATGGTGGGTACTGATATAAGTATCTTCAGTATAAAAACGATCAGGATAAGAAGCTAAAATTTCTGACAATGTGGCTTGAGGAAAATGACATAAGTATTCCATCACACGCAAAGCAGCATATAAGCCATCGTCATAGCCAAGCCCACGCCCGTCGTTAAATACATAATGACCCGCATACTCGCCACCAAACACAGCATGTCCTTTCGACTGCGACATATACTTACGTAAAAAACTACTACCTGTACGAATCATTTTCGCTTGTCCACCTAAGTGCTCAACGACCTGACGCACCATAGAGGAACATTTCACATCAAAAACAATTTCATGTTGTGGATGATCTTTTAAACACATTTGTGCAAATAGAGCCAACAGTCGATCAGCCGAAATGATATGCGCATTTTCATCGAGTAAAACAACCCGATCTCCATCACCATCTAAAGCAATCCCTATATCCGCTTGATGATTGAGTACATTCTGACGTAATAATTCTAAATGTGTCGTTTGTGATGGATCTGGTGCATGATCTGGAAAATTACCATCCGCATTACAACGCAAAGCAATTACTTCGCAACCAAGCTTCTTCAATACAAGATTGGCACAAAACCCAGCCGATCCATTTAAACCATCAATCACCACTTTTAAAGGTCTGGTCAATTGAATATCGTTAAGTAGTGTAGATTGATAAGATAAACAGAACTCAGATTTAATGTGATGCGATGTTGTTTTAAACCCTGATACTGGCATACGCTCCACAGACTGGGTATTTTGCAGATATTGTGCGGCTTGAACCCCAATATGTTGGATCATTTCTGGAGATGGTGGCTCAGACTGAATAATCCATTTAATGCCGTTATCCGTTTTAGGGTTGTGGCTGGCGGTCACCATAATGCCATTTCCCTGCGTATTACGTGCGGCAAAATACAATTGTGGTGTGGAACAACACCCTATTTCAGTCACATCGATGTCTTTATGTTGAAATACTTGTTTGATAATTTGAGCAAAAACGGGGCTGCTCAAACGTGCATCATAGCCCAAAGCCACTTGTGATTGACCCTTTTCAATGAGTTGATTTGCCAAGGCATCAGCAATGCCCTGAATTAACTCAGGTTTCATCATTTCAACTTTTCCACGAATATCATATGCACGGAAAATTTGAAAAGGAAAATCATTCATTTTCATCATAAGCAAAAACTTCTATTTGCCAACCCTCTATTACTCAACTTTCATTTTGATCATGATGAGTAAACAATTCATTTATTTAAGAATTTATTCTAGGGCTCAATGCAATTTATCAACAAATTCTTCATAATATATTCAGTTTTCTACTTGGCTTTATACATACTTTTTGTTACATATCAAAAAAATACTTTAAAAAGCCTGATAACTCAGGCTTTTTAAACAAGTCTTAAACGATTAGTTTTTGCCTGTATGACCAAAGCCACCAGCACCGCGTTCTGTCGCCTCAAACTCATCCACAATATCAAATTGCGCTTGAATTACAGGTACCAACACATATTGTGCCAAGCGCTCACCAGGTTCTAAAGTGAACGTTGTTTGACCACGATTCCACACAGAAACCATCAATTCACCTTGATAGTCTGAATCTATCAATCCAACTAAATTACCCAACACGATACCATGCTTATGACCTAAGCCCGAACGCGGTAAAATTAAGCCTGCAAATTGAGGATCTTCGATATAAATCGCCATCCCTGTTTTTACTAAAACGGTTTGACCTGGTTCAATTTGAATCGCCTCATCAACACATGCGCGCAAATCCAAACCTGCAGAACCTGTAGTTGCATATGTAGGCATTGGCCATGCTTGACCTAAACGTCGATCAAGAACCTTTACTTGAACTTTCATATTGAAATCCTTGCTTAAATAAAAAAATTAAATGCACTTTGCGCTCTTGCTAAATTGCCTGTGTATCAACAGTCAGGCTACAGAACAAGCAAAGTGCATATTTCAAAATTAGCGTTTTAATAACGCTTTTAGATTCTGTAAATACTGTTGAGCCTGTTGTTTTGGATCAACATTTTCAGCAAGTTTTTTCTTACGCCCCAACCAATCCAGCTCATCCTGTGGCAGTTCATCTAAAAAGCGACTCGGCGTCATTTGCTTCATTTGCCCACCGTTTTTACGCTGCTCAGCCAAAGTTAAAGTTAAGCCTTGTTGTGCACGGGTAATGCCCACATACATGAGACGGCGTTCTTCTTCAATGGTTTCCGCGGCAATCGAGTTCTTATGTGGTAAAAGTTCTTCTTCCAAGCCCATAATATAAACAAATGGAAATTCCAAACCTTTGGATGCATGCAGTGTCAAAAGATTAACTTTGTCAGTGTCTTCATCTTCCTGTTGCTGCTCTAACATATCCAGTAAGACCATTTTACGAATTACACTTTCAATGTTCTTTTCATCCACATCTTCTGCACGATTGATTAAACTCTGGATGCTGGTATAAAGCATTTCGACATTATCCAGTTTGGTTTTTTCTTGTGCCGGCGTCGCCGCAGTTTCACGAAGATAATCAATATAGCCAGCTTCATTCATCATCTGACGAATTTTAGGAACAGGTTCATCGTCATCCAACAATTCACGAGTAAAATCATTGATAAAGCCTGCAAACTCAGCCAACTGTGTGGTTGCCTTTTTCGGCATCACCATTGTCAAACGCTGATCACTGGCTGCTGCCAATAAAGATAAATGGTTTTCCTGCGCAAATAGCCCCAATTTTTCCAATGTCACTGGACCAATGGCACGTTTAGGCGTATTGATGATGCGTAGGAATGCACTATCGTCTTCAGGGTTAATAATGACACGCAAATAGCTCATGACATCCTTGATTTCAGCGCGTCCAAAGAATGATTGTCCACCCGATAACTTATAAGGAATCTGCATTTGTCGAAGTTGAGTTTCCAGTACGCGAGCTTGGAAGTTACCACGATAAAGCACCGCATAATCCTTCCAATTCTTACCATTCATTAATTTATGCGTAAGCAAGTCTTTAACGACACGTTCTGACTCATCATCATCATTTCGGCAAGTAATCACTCGAATCACTTCACCATGCCCTTTATCACTCCACAATTTTTTATCAAAAATATGCGGATTGTTTTCGATTACATGGTTGGCTGCTTTTAAGATACGACTGGTTGATCGGTAGTTTTGCTCAAGCTTGATGACTTTTAAATTGCGGAAATCCTCTTTAAGTAACGCCATATTCTCAGGCTTGGCACCACGCCATGCATAAATGGACTGGTCATCGTCGCCTACAGCAGTGAATTGCCCCATGACCCCGACCAATAATTTTACCAAAATATATTGGGCTGTATTGGTATCCTGATATTCGTCTACCAACAAATAACGCACACGGTTCTGCCAACGATCACGCACTTCGGCATTCTCTTGTAACAGCCGTGTTGGCATCACAATAAGATCATCAAAATCTACTGCATTATAAGCACGCAGGTTTCGCTCATATAGCTGATACAAATGGGCAAATTGGACATCTTCGGGTGTTTCACAGGTGGTATGTGCTTGCTCAGGCACAATCAGATCATTTTTCCAATCAGAGATCTTCTTCATGGCTTTGGCAATCAAATCTTTACTTTCAGCACCTGACAAATTATCACGATGCATTAAGTCCATCAGGATTCGTTTACAGTCATCCGAGTCAAGAATTGAAAAATTATTTTTAAGTGGTGTATTTTTAAGCTCTATACGTAATAGATTTAAACCAAAGGTATGGAAAGTTGAGACTGAGAGCCCTTTACCTTCTTCTTTACCCAATAATTTACCAACACGCTCTTTCATTTCACGCGCTGCTTTGTTGGTAAAGGTCATTGCTGTAATTCGGTGTGCAGGAATACCACATTGCTGTACAAGATAAGCAATTTTTCTTGTAATTACTGAAGTTTTACCTGAACCCGCCCCTGCAAGTACTAACAAGGGTCCTTGAGTATATTTCATGGCTTCAAGTTGCTTGTCATTTAGTTGACTTGCTTTCGACATTGTTCATCCTCATCAAACTTCGAGCTCGATTATAGTCATCTAAAGTAGACTTGCAAAATGCTTAATTTGAATTTTTCCGACATAAAAAAACCACGTCTAGATGGTTTACTTTAAATAGCGTATTCGGTGATCTATTTTGCTTGTTGAGTTTCAATCACTACCTTTTTTATACAATCATTATGCCCATTTTAAATTGCAGTTGGTTGCTCAGCCATTTAAGACACTCCCTATTCTTTAAACAATCATCGTGGATTATTTTCCAAACAGTTTGCTTGAGTAAAATATAGGCTAGATACATCAGCACTTTTTTAGCATTAAATCATCATTTAATAGTCAATCATATGCTATATCAACCATAAAATAAAAAAAGGAATCATAAAATTATGATTCCTTTTCAAACACTTAAACCAAAAGAATAAGTATTTATCGTTTTTAGCTTGCAGCGTAAATGCTAATTTCTACACGACGGTTTTGTTCACGACCAGCAGCAGTTGAGTTATCTGCGATTGGGTTTTGTGAACCATAACCTTGAGTATCAATACGGCTTTGAACACCTTGACCTCTCAAATAATTTGCTACAGAAGCAGCACGGTTTTGTGACAATGGGATATTGATTGAATCATTACCAGTATTATCAGTATAACCAGTCACAAGAATTACACTCTTGTTGTCTTCTTTCAATGTTTGAACAACTTTGTTCAACGTACCGTAGAAGTTAGGTTTGATGTTTGCCTTGTTGGTATCAAAAGTAATGCTACCTGGCATAATCAATGCAACAGAGCCATCTGGATTACGGCTAACTTCTACACCAGTACCCTGCATTTGTTGACGTAATTTTTTCTCTTTATTGTCAAGGTAAAGACCAGCACCCGCACCTAAAAGTGCGCCAATTGCTGCTGCACGGTTGTTTTGTGCAGAACTGTTTGCGTTACCACGAGACAAACCATAACCTGCCGCCGCACCGATCAAACCACCTAAAGCAGATTTGTCGTATTCCATACCGCCGATGTTATTACCAGTCGTTTGACAGCCAGAAAGTACAAGAGCCCCAGCTGTAAGTGTTGTAATTAATAGTGCACGCATTGCATGCCTCCAAGTTGTGTTTTTTGTTAGACTAATTTTGGTATAAAAAACAAAGCGCCACTATAGACGTTTTGTTAAAATTCACATTTTTTTTAACATTTTGTAATATTTACAACAAAATTAACAAAACTGATCATCATAATTTATACATAGTCATTAAATGTACCTTTTTAAATTAAATCGTAACGACTATATTGTGTACTTTGAGCACACATTCACCATAAATCACTAGGACTGTTCTATGTCATCTCAGCAGCAGAAGCAACCTATTTTAAAAAAAATTACGAAAGGGCTAACCGTTGGTACAGTGATCACTGGGAGTACTTTTTTTCATGGTCCGCCAGTGCTTGCTTTAGGTCTGACTAAATTGTTTAAAAAGTCCAAGAAAGTGGATGAAACCAACATTAATATCACCAATAGCTGGCTAGCTGTAAATAACTGGTTGATTGACCATGTTTTACCAGAAACACAATGGGATATCAGTATTGATGACAATCTCGATCTGAATATGCAGGGACGTTATTTAATGACCTGTAACCATCAAAGCTGGGTAGATACCACAGTCAACCAATACTTCGGCTTAACTCGTATGCCTTTGACCCGTTTTTTCACCAAATGGGAACTTATATTTATTCCCTTTGTTGGGCAAGCCTTTAAAATTTTAGGCTTCCCAATGATGAAGCGACATAGTAAAGCGCAAATTGCAAAAAATCCAGAACTCAAATATCGCGATTTGGAGGAAGCACGAAAAGCCTGTGAACAGCTTCTCAGCCAGCCATTCACCCTATTAAACTATTTGGAAGGTACACGATTTACCCAACAAAAGCATGATCAACAACACTCTCCTTTCACCCATCTGCTTAAACCAAAAGCAGGAGGATTAGCGCTTGCTTTAAGTATCTTGGGTGATCAAATTGATGCTTTGGTAGACATGACCATTGTTTATCCAGATGGTGCACCTGGTTACGGTGAATTTTGGTTGGGTGAAGTGCCCCGAATCGCTGTAAATATGCGTAAAATTGAAATTCCAGATTGGGTACCGGGCGGGAACTATGAAGACGATGCGGAATATCGTCAACGTTTTCAAAATTGGGTGGATCAGTTATGGGCTGAAAAAGATCAGTTGATCAGCACCATGAAAGAAAAATATAAAAGCTAATCTCAGCTTTTTTGTAAATTCAATGTAAAGGATTGGCATGACAGAGCAAGTTAACGCCCCTCAACAAGAGGCACAACCTAAACAAGAGATGTCACGAGGATGGTGGATATCATTTGGTTATGACATCTTTATGATGTTTATCATTGTGTTTAACTTATTCTGTTTATGTGCCAATGCCTTTTTGATGAGCAATTTTGGCGATTGGTTGTTTAATGAAATTCAGCTTCCCCAAGTATTACAGTACTACAAAACGGATTTACATCCCTGGGTGATTAAAACAGAAAGTTGGTTTATTACTTTCTTGGTTGTTGAGTTGGGCATCCGTTGGTTGATTGCTATTGTCAACAAACATCATGCCCGTTGGTTCTTCTTCCCTTTTATTCACTGGTATGAAATTTTAGCCATTATCCCCTATCTACGTTTTTTACGTTTAATTCGGGCAGGCATCATTGCATATCATTTTCATGAATTAGGCTATAAGGTCATTCCTGACAGTATCATGAGACGTATCGTCTTTTATTATCGTGTACTGATGGAAGAACTTTCTGACCGTGTTGTCATCACTGTGATTGATGGGATCAAACATGAACTTGACACCAGTTCGAGTCATAAAAAGATCATTCATGACTTGGTGGATCACCACCGAGAACGTTTTGCACAGACTTTGGCTGAAATTTTACAGGAGTCTTTGGCTGTAGAATTAAAAGCACAAAGCACTCAAATTACCCACAATGTTGGGCAAATCGTTCGTCAAGCCATTGAAGATACCCCCCAACTCACTCAATTATTAAGATTGATTCCGATTGCAGGTAGTATGATTGAAAATCAAATTCAAAATATTGGACAACAACTGGGAGAAAACATTACTCAAGGCTTAGTGCAACCATTTACCCAAGGGAGTGTTCAAAATCCGAATGCAACTTATCAACTTATTTCTACCAAACTAAGTCAGATAAATATTGAAAATCAGCATCTTGAAGAATTAGTTGAATCTGTTGTCTATGAAAGTTTAGAATCATTGAGAAAGCAAGTGAAAGTAAAACAATGGCAAATTGAATTAGAAAAAAATGATCAGGTCAAAGATTGAGTGATTCAAAGAATAAGCAATTCATTGAAAATATTTGTATCTTTGCTAGAGAAATCATTGAATATGTTCTAGCATTTGCCCTAATTTACAATTTGACTTTAGATAGAAAAATTTAGGTCACAAGCCTTTTAAGGAACAATTATGGCTGATATACGGATTACAGGCAGAATGGTTAATTTTACCCGATTAACCTTCGATACTAATGATCATGATGCCATCCGCCAGCAATTAACTTCAATGATGAGTGAAACCTCTTATCAAGGGGCTTTGGTCATTATTGATACCACAGTTGAACAAGAGCTTATCGCCTTGATTCAATTGATTATCAGCTTAGATTTACAGCCAATGGCTGTGATTGATGGTTTGTTGGGTGATCAAGCCAGAGCAATTCAATTCCCTGTTTTGCCTGCCGATCGTCCTTTACAGCGGATTAAACCCACTAAAGAACAAGTGGTTGAAACACCTGTAAAACAGCCTGATCAACCAACAAAAACTACAACAGTGAATACGCCTAAAACATTAAGTCATGCAACCTCATATCATGATGAAATTTTAAGAACTGGACAATGTATTGTTCAAGACCACGGCGATGTCATTCTAAATGCTGGTATCAATAGTGGTTCAGAAGTCATTGCTTCAGGAAATATACATATCTATGGCAGTGTTCGTGGTAGAGTCATCGCTGGTGCAGGTGGGAATACCACTGCAAGAATTTTTTGTCATTCATTAGAAGCCGAATTGGTTTCTATAGCAGGAACATATTGTGTAGCAGATGACATTCCGCAAGATGTCATAAAAAAAGCTGTACAAATTTACTTGAATGATCAGCAAGAGCTAGTATTTGAAGCTTTGCAATTTTAAGGTATAAATTAAACACCATATAAAACTCGTTCAATCGAGTAAATGACCATAACAGGAGTGGATTCGGTGGCCAAAATTGTTGTCGTTACATCAGGCAAAGGTGGCGTAGGTAAAACTACGACGAGTGCATCTTTTGCAACAGGATTAGCCCTACGTGGTCATAAAACTGTTGTGATTGATTTCGATGTGGGGTTGCGTAATCTTGATTTGATTATGGGCTGTGAACGTCGTGTTGTTTATGATTTTGTTAATGTCATCAATAACGAAGCGCGCTTACAACAAGCCTTGATTCGTGATAAAGATATTGAAAATTTATATATTTTACCTGCATCACAAACACGTGATAAAGATGCCTTAAGCGATGATGGTGTCGCACGTGTAATTGATGAACTTTCTCAAGAGTTTGATTACATTATTTGTGACTCACCTGCTGGGATTGAACGTGGTGCGATTTTAGCCATGTATCATGCAGATGAAGCCATTATTGTGACCAACCCTGAGATTTCTTCTGTTCGAGATTCTGACCGTATTATTGGAATGCTCGACAGCAAAACGAAAAAAGTTGAAAACAACGAAGGACGTGTTCGTAAACATTTATGTATCACACGTTTTAACCCTGAACGTGCTGATAAACAAGAAATGTTGACCATTGACGATATTTCTAAAGATATCTTACGTGTGCCTACTCTTGGTGTTATTCCAGAGTGTCCAAGTGTGCTTCAGGCATCGAATGAAGGTAAACCTGTCATTCTTTACCAAGAAGCTTCTGCTGGACAAGCGTATGATGATTTAGTTGCTCGTTTCTTGGGTGAAGAACGTCCTTATCGTCACATTACAGTGAAACCTAAGGGTTGGTTAGCACGATTATTTGGAGCGTAGAAATGGCAGGATTTTGGAGTAAACTTTTTAGCAACGATGACAAACCATCTAGCGCCCAAACTGCTAAAGATCGCTTAAAAGTTATTGTTGCTTCTGAAAATGGTTTGGGCAAACGCCTGAGCCAAGACAAGATTGATCAAATGAAAAAAGAAATCATGCAAGTGGTCAATCGTTATGTACGTGGTGTGGATGAACAGCATATTCAAATGCAAGTTCGTTCAGAAGCCAACATTGAAATGTTGGAAATGAATATCAATTTACCTGAAGAACGATAATTTCATTATTGATTAGTCAATTGAATTGATTCAGGGCAAAATATGTCGCGGAGTTAGAAAAGCATTGCTTTTACTCTTGCTAGATATTTTGCCCTTTTATTTTAGATTTTATTCAGCTAAATATTGTATTTATCCGTATTAGCGTAAATATCAATAGCTTTTATATAATGCTGCAAACTAAGATAAACAATTAGATTTAGATTTTTTGAGGAGATGCTGTTATGGCACTTTCACAGCCAGCAACGTTCAATGAAGAATGGTCAGACGAGCGTGTATTTGCCTATTTAGATCAACTTCCTCCTGAAGGAATCAACACAGATTTCCATGTGTTGTATCATGCTTTTAAGCATATGCGTCCTTTTGATTATGAACGCTTATTGACTAAGTTTGTTGCTGATGGTCGTGACATCAATGCAACCAATCCTGAAGGTCAGCGTATTCATGACGTGATTGCTGAATACCCGCGTCAAAAAGAAGGTTTCTTAGAAGTATTGGCAAAGTTTGCTTAAACACTCAAAAGGAATAGTGACGAACTTTTAAAAAGTTTAGACTTATTTGATACAAACGCTCGATGAATATCATTGGGCGTTTTTTATTTTTTCTGAATAACAAAGCTAAAGCAACGAATACATGATTGTGTACTAATTTTTTGTATTAGATATAAATATTGACGATCACCAAACATTAAAGATTTCAGGATAAATGTTGGGTGACTTTTTTGTGCCCTTATTCTCCCTCTCATGAAGATCCATTGTTGAAGTTAAAATATAGAGTTATTCAAAATAATCACCAGTTTACTTCACAAATACACCTTGAAAGATATAACTTATCATCAAGCATAAAAAAACCCAGCTTACGCTGGGTTCTTCGAATCAAGTCAGTGCTTAGTGAGCAGCGAATTGGTTCATTGTGTTTTTAGCATCGTCATGCGCTTTAAGTGCATTGTCACCAGAGAAGATTTCTTTGTGATCATCACCGATGTCTGAACCAGCCATTGCTTGGTGTTTAACACAAGCAATACCACCGCGGATTTCTTTACGCTGTACGCCAGCAACATAAGCCAACATACCTTCAGAACCGAAGTAACCTTGTGCAAGCTCATGAGTTGAAAGCGCAGCAGTGTGGTAAGTCGGAAGTGTGATCAAGTGATGGAATACACCTGCTTCACGAGAAGCATCTGCTTGGAAAGTACGGATTTTTGCATCAGCATCAGCAGCTAATTCAGTGTTATCGTACTCAGCGCTCATTAATTTAGCACGGTCGTAAGCAGAAACATCTTTACCTTCAGCAACCCAACGATCGTAAGCTTGTTGACGGAAGTTTAAAGTCCAGTTGAATGATGGGCTGTTGTTATAAACAAGCTTCGCATTTGGAACTGTTTCACGTACACGGTTAACCATGTGAGCGATTTCTTCAACGTTTGGAGTTGCAGTTTCGATCCAAAGAAGGTCAGCACCATTTTGTAAGCTAGACACACAGTCAAGTACAACACGGTCAATTTGAGTACCTTCACGGAATTGATATAAGCCAGAAGCTAAACGCTTAGGACGGTGTAATTTACCATCACGTTTGATCAAGATTTCATCTTCTTGAGCATCAGCAATATCAATTTCCTGAGTATCTAAGTAGCTGATATATTGAGAAGCAATGTCACCTGGCTCTTTAACCACTGGGATTTTTTGAGTCAAGTCAGCGCCTTCAGAGTCAGTACGTGCAACGATGATACCGTCATCAAGACCCATTTCTAAGAATGCATAACGTAATGCATGGATTTTAGCGATGAAGTCTTCGTGTGGAACTGTTACTTTACCAGCTTGGTGACCACATTGTTTCGCATCAGATACTTGGTTTTCGATTTGAAGGGCACAAGCACCAGCTTCAATCATTTTACGCGCAAGTAAATAAGTTGCTTCTTCGTTACCGAAACCAGCATCGATGTCCGCAATAATTGGCACAACGTGAGTTTGGAAACCATCGATATGAGCAGTAATTTCAGCAGCTTTTGCAGTATCACCTGCTTCTTGAGCTTTTTTAAGCGCACGGAATAAATCGTTTAATTCTTTCGCATCAGCTTGACGTAAGAATGTATAGATTTCTTCGATCAATGCAGGTACAGAAGTTTTTTCGTGCATAGATTGGTCAGGAAGAGGACCGAATTCTGAACGAAGTGCAGCAACCATCCAACCAGAAAGGTAGATGTAACGTTTGCTTGTTGTACCGAAATATTTTTTGTTCGCGATCATTTTTTGTTGCGCGATGAAACCATGCCAGCAACCTAATGATTGAGTATATTTGCTAGAATCTGCATCATATTCAGCCATATCACGACGCATGATCGCAGCTGTGTATTTAGCGATATCTAAACCAGTTTTGAATTGGTTTTGCATCTGCATACGAGCAGCATCTTCAGGGCTAATATCGCGCCATGTGCTTCCGAATTTTGCTTTTAATTCACGGATTGCATCAATCGCTGTTTGGTATGTAGTCATGATATGTTCCTGTAATAATATTAGGATTTCATCAATCGAAGAGCCAAATCCACTCGGTATTTGATTGTTCAGATTTAGAACACTTCGTTGTTATGAAGTTAGCTTAGATTGAGTGCCTGAATTAATCCAATATTTTGAGTTAATTTTCAGTATTTATTTAAAAAATATATAGATCAAAGTCGTATTATAATTATGTAAGAATTTTTTAAGCCTTTATTTTTTCTTTAATTTTAAATTATATCAATCAAAGAACTTTGATTAATTATGCACCAAAATGCCCAATTTATATTTATTAGACTTAAGTCTGAAGTTGTTAAAAATATACTTGACGCTGTTTTTTTTGATGTAAAAATATACAAACACTGAACTTCTTATGCTTTAAATGAGTAGGATATTTGCTGTTTGGAAGGCGCATAGCTCATTACAAAGTACACTTTCATATAGAATCTCAAACTTGATGATTTGTATTTTTGAAAGTGTTTAACCTATCCAATACAATTACGCATAGAACCACCCCTAAAAATCTCATAATCAGTAATATCTGTTGTTGTTTTTTCATCTACTTTTTACACAAAAGCATTTCCTTATGGCATAATCCCATGTGATTTCTAAATTTTATTTTCGGTATTTTTTTTATGAATCTGGAGCGGGTCGATCTTAACCTCTTAATTTACCTTGACGTTCTTTTACGTGAAAAAAATGTGACTCGTGCAGCTGAACAGTTGGGTGTAACGCAACCAGCAATGAGTAATATTTTACGTCGTCTGCGTAATTTATTTAATGATCCTCTTTTGATTCGCTCATCGGAAGGTATGACACCAACAGAACGTGCACTGGAATTACAACCACGTATCCGTGATGCACTCTCTGACTTATCGATGATTTTAGAACCACGTACTGAATTTCGACCATATACCAGTAATCGTGTCTTTCGCATCATGACTTCAGACTATGCTGAGGCAACTTTAGTTCCTCGTTTAGTTAAAGCACTACGCTCAGAAGCCCCGAATGTGGTTCTTGACTTTCTTACGCCAAGTGACGTGTCTTACCGAGATATGGAACAAGGTAAAGTTGATTTAGCGATTAACCGCTTCAATGAAATTCCACAAAGCTTCCACCAAGTTTTAGTGTGGCGTGACAGCTTTTCTTGCCTACTCAATAACAAACATCCTGCTTCAAGCAACTTAAATCTTAAAAGCTATTTAGATGCACAGCATATTTGGGTTTCAAAAACGGGAATGGGTGTAGGATTTGGAGTAAACCCTGAAAAACAAGCTGGATTAGGTTGGATTGATCAAGCCTTAGAACGTATTGGTCAAAAACGTAAAATTTCTGTGTTTACCCGCCATTATCAAATGCCAGCATTATTGGCATCGAATGTAGATTTGATTGCCACTTTGCCGACGCGTATTGCGCGCTTACAAGCGAAAAGCCAGAACTTATTAATCAAAGATCCTCCATTTTATATTCCTGAGTTTGAGTTAAAAATGGCATGGTGTCCTTTACTACATCACCACCCTGCTCATCGTTGGTTACGTCAACTGATTCTTTATGTTGCACGCCAAATGATTGAAGAAGAAAACCGTGAATTCATGCAAAATAATTCACATTTTTCGCAATATTAAGATAAATTTCTTAAATTCTTATCATTTCAAGCTTATACTCATTCCAAATCGGTAGTGGATTTCTTCACTACCGCCCCTTTTTATGTGTTAATTTATTATGTATTCATAACTTCTCATAATAATGATGATCCACAGGTGGATTCGTGAGCCTCTTCCAGAATATCCTAATTATCGCAGTACTCATTGCAGGAGCTGGTTTTTTATCTTTAACTGAAATCGCACTTGCCGGTGCGCGTAAAGTTAAACTCAAAATTCTTGCCGAATCTGGCGATGAGCGAGCACAAAAAGTCTTAGACTTACAGCAAAACTCTGCCGATTTCTTTGCTGCCTCCCAAATCGGATTAAATGCAGTCGCTATTCTAGGTGGTATTTTAGGTGAAGGCGCATTCCGCCCTTATTTCTTTGAATTTGTTTCTCGCTTTTATGTAGGTCCGTGGGCTGAAACCATCAGCTTTGCACTGTCCTTTACTTTAGTGACCTCGCTATTTATTCTTTTTGCAGATTTAATGCCAAAACGTATGGCAATGATTGCACCTGAAAAAATTGCAGTTGCAGTCATTAATCCGATTCAAGTTTTTATCGTCATCTGTAAACCTTTGGCTTGGTTTATCAATGCAGTTGCAAACCTATTGTTCCGCCTGTTCAAAGTGAATACCACCCGCGAAGACAACATCACTTTCGATGATATTTCAGCAGTGATGGATGCTGGTGCTCAAGCAGGCGTGCTACAAAAACAAGAACACCATTTTATTGAGAACGTGTTTGAACTTGAAGAGCGTAATGTTCCCTCAAGTATGACACCACGTGAAAATGTGGTGTTTTTTACATTAAAAGAGCCAGAGGAAAGCATTCGTCAAAAGTTAGCGGAATATCCCTATTCAAAATTTTTAGTTTGTAATGAAACGATTGATCAAGTGATTGGCTATGTGGATGCTAAAGATATTTTAGTTCGCATTCTCAACAATCAAAAAATCAATCAATTAAACGAATCGACCATTCGTACTGTGTTGAGTATTCCAGACACGCTGACTCTTTCTGAATTGCTTGACCGTTTCCGATCAAGTAAAGAAAAGTTTGCTGTCGTGTTTAATGAATATGCATTGGTCGTCGGCGTGATTACCCTATCGGATATCATGATCACGGTAATGGGTGATTGGGTAACCCCAATGGACGAAGAGCAACAAATTATTAAACGGGATAATAATTCGTGGCTGATTGATGGAAGTACGCCAATTGAAGACTTGAAGCATGCGCTAGAAATTGATGAAATGCCGGATGATGAAAATTATGAAACTCTGGCAGGTTTTATGATGTATCAATTAAGAAAGATTCCGAAACCCGCAGATACCGTTATTTTTGGTGGCTATAAATTTGAGGTAGTCGATGTCGATCATTTCAAAATTGATCAGCTTTTGGTGACTCGCTTACTTGAAAGACCAGTAGCACCGCCATCTGAAGAAAACCCTTCCTAGCTATTTATTTACACGAAAAGCTCAGTATCCTTACTGAGCTTTTACTACAAAAGATTCCCTTTATCACAAAAGCTTTGCTCTTTTATGTTATTCCTATCACATTTATTCATAATATTTTGAAATATGAAAATTACCATGAATCCCTCATTCAAAAACAATATTAAAATAAAAATATATAAATCAATGCATTAAATTTTATAACCATTTTGGTGCAAAAATGAATGACGTTTTTAAATATCTGTTTTAAATACTCTATTTATTAAAAAAATAGTCACTCATTTAATATTTCTACAAATATATTTAAATTTAATCAAATAACTATTAGCATTCTTCTGCTTAAAAAACTAAAAGACTTCTGCAATAAAAGTCTCATTCAAGGATTGAACTATGCTAACCGTATTAGGTTTAGGCATGATTTTATGCTTTATGTATTTAATTATGTCTAGACGAATGACTGCACTTGCTGCGCTCACACTTATCCCAATTCTATTCGCACTCATCGCTTACGGTCTTGGCTTCTACGTGGACAGTCTAGGGCATATTGAAATCAAAGAACTTGGCGAAATGATGTTAGAGGGTGTTAAAAAGCTTGCCCCTACTGGCGTGATGCTATTATTTGCCATTCTCTACTTTGCCATCATGATCGATACAGGTCTGTTTGATCCTTCAGTCAAATTCATTTTAAGACTGGTTAAAGGTGACCCGTTAAAAGTCGTCATTGGGACAATTACTTTAACCTTAATTGTTTCTTTAGACGGTGATGGCTCAACCACCTACATGATCTGTGTAGCCGCAATGTTACCACTTTATAAACGATTGGGTATGAGCCCACTGATCATGGCATGTTTAATGATGCTTGCCAGCGGAATTATGAACCTAACTCCTTGGGGGGGCCCAACTGCTCGTGCTGCCAGTGCATTACATGTAGAAGCAAGTGATATCTTTGTCCCGATGGTCTTACCGATGTTAATTGCCATTCTATGGTTATACTTCGTTGGTTTTATGTATGGACGTATGGAACGTAAGCGTTTAGGGATTATCGAACTTGATGTCAGTCATGGTGATGACATTCAGATTTCAACTAATCCTGAAGCAAACCGTGCACATTTAAGATGGTTCAATGGTTTATTAACCGTTGTATTAATGATCTGTTTAGTGAAAGGTATTTTACCTTTACCTATTCTATTTATGATAGCACTTTGTATTGCACTGGTTGTGAACTACAAAGATATAGATATGCAAAAATCTTTAGTCGCTCATCATGCAGGGAGTGCGCTAAACGTTGTCGGTATCATTTTCGCAGCAGGGATCTTTACGGGGATCTTAACAGGAACAGGCATGGTCGATGCCATGTCTAAAGAATTGGTGGCGATTATCCCACAGAGTATGGGTCCATTTTTAGCACCCATTACCGCTGTGATTAGTATGCCGTTAACCTTCTTTATGTCAAATGATGCGTTCTACTATGGTGTATTGCCGATTCTTTCAGAAGCTGCAAGTCACTATGGGATTACACCCGTAGAAATGGCACGTGCTTCAATTGTTGGGCAGCCTGTACATTTACTCTCACCACTGGTTCCATCCACTTATTTATTATGTGGATTGGCTGGGATTGAATTTGGGCAACATCAAAAGTTCACGATTAAATGGGCGATTCTCACCTGCTTAGTCATGCTCGTTGCAGCAATGTTACTTGGCGTATTCCCGTTATATTCAACCATGCATTAAATGTCATACATGAATTAAAAATGCACAAAAGCCGATATTAATATCGGCTTTTGTGCATTTAGTGGTATAAGCACATACCCAGCTTAAAAATATTCCTGACTTTTGGCGCTATTTATATAAATAGAAGTATTTGAATCAAACAAAATTGCCTAAAATTCATGAAAAATTGTATGTTTTTAGACTAAAAAAACGATAAATCATTTCAATCTATTTAAAAATTTTTTCAAGAAAAGGAGATACAAATAATCCTTTTGGATCATATCGTTTTAATACCTGTCCTGCGGATTGAATCGTTAAATCATTACTTTGACCATAGGCATGTACTTTAGGTAATTCATTTTCTAAGTAATTTACATTGTCCCATGCCTTGTCATAGGTATAAGCCCATCCTTTTGACCATTCAGGACGAACCAAACAATCTCCTTGATAGTGCTGAGTCATCCATGATTCGATTTCAGCATAGAACCTTGCTGCAAAAGGCGTACCTGGCAAAGTTAATATATCAAACCAAACCGCACAGTCCCATTCTGGATGATCAGGACATGGCTTTATCGCAGATAAAGCGGCAGTTTGTGCATTGGCAAGTATTGAATCAGCGGGATGATCCAATCCAGTAACACGTATCTCAACGGGTCCATTCACTGGGTAACGATTTATTCGTTGGTATTGTTTTAAACGGATTTGATATTCTGAACAGAAATCAGCAATCACACGTTGCACATTCTCTCGACTGGCCAGTACAGCATAACCATTTGCAGTGACCCTTAAAGTTGTTGGTTTTACATAGAGTAAAGTGTTTTTAGAGGGTCCCCATAAATCAGATGTTTGTGTTGCAGCTAAACCATGCGTAAGGATCGTCGTAATACCTGAAAAAATTGTCCCTTGCAGCCCCAATGTCGCAATTTGTAACTGCATTTGTCCAAATGCAGGCGTTAAATAATGATTCTTCTGAATGACAATTTTTTGAATCAAATCTGCAAGTGGTTTAGGTAAATTATCTGAAAACCAAAAATTAAAAGGATGGAATGCAATACGAGATGTCAGTGGTCTACGTGGAGTCACTGACCAAACTTTCAACCAAGGATAATCGGTAAACGGAAACCATATCGCTTCAACTCGACCAGACTGATCAAGAAATTTAGAGAAAGTACGCCCAGCATCTTTATTGGGTGAAAATAACTCTAATTGGTGAATATCGGTAATACTTTCACAGCGTAAATATTGATTTGCTCCTGTTTGCAATTGTACAGATAACACAAATGCACGACCAAGATTCACCAAGAAAGCCCGAATATCTGGATTGTTCCGATAAAAAGTTTTTGCGACATATTTCTGCTGCTGTGCATCAAAGACAGCGACTGTCATTGAGACGACCAAATTACTGATCGAACCAAATGTTTGTCCTGCAACTAAAGTTTCTCCCTTGGCAGGAACACCCGTACCATGACCATTAATTGCCAAAACACCACCCAATGTTAAATCACCTGGTGCTGGTATTGAAACAAAGCCACGCCCATTGTCCTCCATGAACTTTAAGAGTGCCTCCATTTGAATTCCCGCTTCAGCAGTGACCACCCCATCAGATTCAATAGACATTCTATTGATATGAGTCGGCATATCGATCAGAATCACTTTCATGACTTGATCGTGGTCATCTAGCATTAAAGGCGACCAATTATGCGACATACCTTTTGCCCGAACTTTATATCCATTTTCAGCAGCCCAATTGATCACCGCTAAAATCTCTTGTTGATTTTTGGGTACAGCAGTCCATGCATTTTCATATTTTGATTCACCCGACCAATTTTCATAGCGTTGCTTATGAAGACGTATTTTCGATGGAAAATTATTTAATCGATCATGGTGTTGAAATATCCAAGCCTTGGCACTTTGAACAGGCATCCATGTAGTCACGGCACCAAATGCAGCAAGGCTTCCCATTGTTTTTAAAAAATCACGTTTTGCTGGATCGAAATCAACTTTCTTATTCATCATCATCACTCTTTTTCAAGGTTTATTTTTATCAATCAGCTGTAAATATGAAGATTTACAGACCAAATCAAAAGTTCGCACTAGGCGCAATTTAAATCATAAATACATGATATTTATAAATATTAAATAAATTACAAACAACGTTTTTAATCACGTTGAAGAATGTACAAGAACAAATGAAATCTATATTTAAATTTTGAAGTACCCTCCGCCTTTCAAAACTAAAAAGGGGCTTAATTGTGTTCATAAAATTTACTTACTCAACATAATGTTATGAATTCAATCCCCACAGCGCATATATCAAATGGACTTGGTACTGTTTTGCTTGAATTAAAATCATATGATTTCCCTCTTTTATTGAGTTTATTGTTAAATGGTTATCTTAAATTATTAAGAAAACCTTAATCTATCACGATTATTTTTCATTCGCAAAAAAATTATACAACAATACGATATTTTCTGATTTATTCAGTTTCTGTATTACGAAATAAAATAAAAGAAATCAATAAACCAAGCTCAAATAAAAAATACATAAAGCAACCAGCAATTGCCATCGAAAGCATATCTGGCGGCGTGATAAACATGGCAATAAAGAAACAAAAAACAAAGATAAATGATCTTTTTTGTTTTAACACGTTTAAATCAATTAAATTAAAATATACAGCAAGTACCGTAATGAGCGGTAATTGAAAAACAACACCCAAAACGACAAAAAGCTTTATCGAAAACATTAGATACTGATTTATATCCGTCATGGGAAGAACAACATCTGGAGCAATCCCCATAAAAAAACTTAACACCTTAGGTAAAATAAAGTAATACCCAATCAATATTCCTAAATAAAATAAAATAACGCTAGACATAAAAAACAAAGACAACACCCATCGCTCCTTTTTATGAAGTGCAGTATTTAAAAATGAATAAACCTTATAAAAAATAAAGGGCATTAATAAAATCAGCGTAATAAAAAAAACAAGCTTAAAGGGTGATAAGAATGTAGATGTTACATCGGTGGCAATCATATGTGCAGAAGGGGGCAACTTTAACTGTAGAGGTAAAGCTAGAAAACTATAAATTTTCGCTGAAAATGGCGCTAAGCTTAAAAAAATCATTAAAAAAAGAATAGACAGTTGAATGACAATTTTTCTTATTTCAATAAAATAGAGTAAAAACCCCTTTTCTTTTATGATTGGCTTTTCTGTAAGAACGTTATTCAAAACTTCTCCTCTTTTTAAATCTTAAAACAGTTCCACAACATCAGATGCTCTAGAACAAATACTGTATTAAAAGGTGCTTTAAATTGAAAATGATCGATTGGATAATATTTTATATTTTCTTCCTTATCTTTATTTTCCATATAGTTTAAATATTCATATAATTTTTCCTCTAATTTTTTTATATTACCCATTTCATGTGTTAATTCACTTTTTAAATCATTTAAATCTAATTGCTTTTGAATAGATTGATGAAATTCACTTTTAAAATGACTTAATTTTCTTCTTGCTTGAATAATATAATTTATTGCTTCAGATGCTTTATTTGGTCCTAAAACAATAATTGCAACAATGATAAGTAAAATTAGCTCACTAAAACCAACATCGAACATAATTCTCCACCACGCTCAATTTATTTCAAATGTGTAGAGTCTTGGTCATCTTCTTTGATTGCTTTTCTAAAATCTTTGACTGCACCACCAACATCTTTTCCAAGATTCTTTAATTTGGCAGTACCAAAAATAACAAGGATAATGATTATAAATAAAGCAATATGTCCAATTGACATTCCCATCATTATTTTTATCTCTCAAATGTAGTTTTGTTAAAATAAGCAGTATAAAACAATTATTATTATTGACGAATATAAATTGTTAAACAATTGTTAAGATTTTCTTTATTTTTATATTTTCTAATCAGCAACAAAACCTTTGCTTGTGCTGATTAGCGCTTTTTATAATTCAAGGATGAATTAAGACATCGAGTAATGCTTGATAGTGGATTGAAATATCATCTTCTAAAATTTTATAAGCACTGTCGAATTGTACCATTGGCCAACCTTCTTTCCAGAATGGGAAAATATTGTGCAAATCATGTGTCACAATTGCATCTTCACGAACAATTGCCTGCGCGACTTGTGACAATACTTGCGCTGTTTCAGCACCATCAATCGCTAAATAATCAATACCTTTGGCTTTTAAAATACGAACACGGTCTTTTTTGTAACGGATTTTCTTCGCTTGCGCTTCATTCAGATTTAGAGCCAATGTAACCGCTTCAACAAATTTATCTTCAAAGCTCTGGTTTAATGCAACCAATGCCTGTTTATGTGCTTCTTGACGCCCTGCTTTTCCACCCTCACGAATGATTTTTTTTGCATCAACATTCAATTCATCCGATTTCATCGACTGAAGAATGTCTAAAATTTCAATATCACTTAATGATGCAGAAGAATCTGTCATGGGAGTCCTAAAACAAAAAATAAATAGAATCGCTATTTTCGCATAATTTTGAAATTAAATCAGAGTTAATCTTAATTTCAGATCCATAGAAGATTGGCTTCAAAATATTCATCTCACAATCATTCTTAAACTGCCTCTATTTGCAATTTTTTCATTGTATAAACATATATTTAACCAGACACCTCTTCTACTATTGTTTTGCTTAGCCACCATCTGTGTACTTTTCGCAATTCTCTCAAGCATTGTTGTTTATATCTATTCCATTAAAAATAATGACAAAGTGGTGGTAAAATTTTAATCATATCTTCGCTTTATACCCTACTTTTACAGTTCATGAATTTTCTTCAATCTAGTTTTGATTTTTTGTGGTCGAATTTTTTATTAAAAATAACGTGAGTTCGATGCAATTAAATATTCAACTCATTGAAAAATAATAAATCTCTATGGATTCTTGCTACCTTTTCATCCAATTTTAGAATGAGGAGCGGAGCTCCGCAAGCGCAACCATCAATAGCGTTTCATTTCTCTTGATCAATAAAATGAAAGCGATCAATAGATTGTTTGATGATCTAAAGCTTGCACTGCCACGCTTTACTTCTAAAGTTTAAATTATTTTGCGTAGTCGATGCCTCACTTTTCAGAGATGAAAAGTGACAAAAATCTTTCGTTGAGCGAGGGGTACACCCTCATACCCCCGCTCAACATGGCGACATCCATATCGCCTCACGATCGCAAGACCATCTATGATTCAAAAGTACAAAATAAATGAATCATCCAAAACACTTGTATGAATAATCAGGCGGTTTGGCTGTATCATCTTTCATCAAGGATTTTTATCGAACTCAGGTTAAAGATACTCATTTAAATTTAAAGGATAATCATCTACTCACAAATTTATGCTTTCCTCTACGCTTTTTTTTTGCTATTGATTTGATAACGCAATAAAAAATAGTGAACCTCATGAAAGCTGTTGCCTATAAAAAACCTTTAGCAATTACTGAAACCCATGTTTTTTCCGAAATTGAAATTGATACCCCAGTCGCAACTGGTCACGACCTATTAATTGAAATCAAAGCGATTTCAATTAATCCTGTCGATATCAAAATGCGTCAACGCACCTCACCGGACAATGAAGCATGGAAAATTTTGGGTCATGATGCAGTCGGGATTGTTAAAGCCATTGGTGACAAAGTTCAAAACTTTAAAGTTGGTGATGAAGTCTTTTATGCAGGCTCTAACCAAAGACAAGGTTCTTATGCAGAATATCAATTGGTAGATGAACGCATCGTAGGTTTAAAACCTCAATCCATTAGTAATGCCGAGGCTGCCGCTCTACCTTTAACGTCGTTAACCGCTTATGAAATGTTATTTGATCGTTTAAAAATTCAAGATACCAAACAAGAAAATCCTATCATTTTAGTGATTGGCGCAGCAGGCGGTGTCGGATCAATTACCGTTCAACTGCTCAAAGTATTAACTGAATTTACTGTAATCGCCACTGCATCTCGACCAGAAACCAAAGCTTGGCTAAAAGAAATTGGCGCGGATTTTATCGTAGATCACAGTCAACCCTTGGAACAGCAAATTTTAGACCTCAATATTGGTTCACCGCATTATGTATTTTCAATCAATGGCACTGGACGTTATACACAGGCAATTGCAAATTTAATTGCACCACAGGGGCATTTTGGTTTGATTGATGACCCTGAGAACTTTGTTATTAATCCTTTTAAAATCAAATCTGTGTCTATTCATTGGGAGTCAATGTTCACTCGTTCTACATTTCAGACCAAAGATATGGCACGACAAGGTGACATTCTCAATAAAATTTCCAAATTAATTGATGACTATAGGATTAAAACGACGTTGGGACAAAACTTGGGCACAATCAATGTAGAGCATGTAACTCAAGCACACAAGATGATTGAGTCGGGACAAAGCATTGGTAAAATCGTTTTGGAAGGTTTTTGATTTTCTGAATCACGCTGATTTTTATTGATCGCTTAAATCTATGTGCAAGGATTTAAGCGATATTAATCAACTACTTTTAAATCATCAAAGAGACTAAAATGATGATACTCATCATAAAGTTTTAAATGACTTCTACGACAACTTTACCAATATGCTCACCCGTATCCATTGATGCATGAGCAGCTTGAATTTGATCAAATTGAAATGTTTTATAAATCATCGGTAAACATTCACCTTTCGCCCAAAGTGGAGCAACATGGGTCATTAAGCCTTGCGCAATTTCAGCTTTTTCAGCTGTATTGCGTGCGCGCATCGTCGATCCTGTAATGGTGAGGCGTTTCATCATGATTTGTCCCAATTTGACCTCTTTAGCTTTAGCACCACCGAGAAAAGCGATATAGACCAAACGTCCATCTTTTCGGAGCAAGTTTAAATTTTGCTCCAGATAAGGCGCTCCGACCATATCAAGAATAATATCAACTCCTGCATTTTCAGTCTTTTCGAGAATCACTTGTTCAAAATCTTCGGTTTTATAGTTGATCGCATCCGTTAAATGCCCAATCGCTTCGACTTTTTCATCAGAACCAACGGTCGCAAAGCTTTTCAAACCTAAAGATTGCGCTAACATTAAGGCAGTCGTACCAATACCACTTGCCCCACCGTGTACCAAAAGTGTTTCACCTGCTTTGGCATGTGCCATTTGAAACACATTCGCCCATACGGTAAAGAAGGTCTCAGGTATTGCCGCAGCTTGAACAAAGCTCACCGCATCAGGAATCGTAATGGTTTGAGATTCTGGTACAACACAATACTCTGCATAGCCACCACCATTGGTCAGTCCGCAGACCTTATCTCCAAGTTTAAATAAGCTTACATCTTCTCCAATCGCAACAACCTCGCCAGCAACTTCTAACCCTGGCACTGGTGTAACCCCTTTGGGCATTGGATATAAGCCTTGTCTTTGTAAAATATCAGGGCGATTAATCCCAAAAGCATAAACCTTTACCAAAACTTCATCTGCTTTAGGTTGCGGAACTGCCACATCTTCATATGCGAGTTTTTCTACACCGCCCGGCGCTGTAATAATGATCTGTTGCATAGACTTTGTAGACATATTTTTCTTTCCTAGTTCGTGAATTTAATGCTCTCGATATTTGAACATAAACCATCAAATCTGCAAATATTTCTCCACCAAGGTCTACAAAGATCATCATTGAAACTTATTAGAGAAAATAAAAATACTTTTTATCAAAAATTTATCATTTAGTACTTGATTCAAACTCTAATTTTGATATGTTCAAACTGATCATAATGAATATGATTAAGCATTAATCAATAAAGCGCCATAAAAATAATTTCAAAGTATATTGTCAAGGAGACGATAAATATGCGAATCAATAAAGTACTCATCGCAATGATGTCTATTTATCTTCCCAGCTCTGCACTGTACGCAGCAGCTCTAGATAGATCAGGACAATCTATGTCAGCATTTTTACAGCCAGGTAATTATTTTGAAGCAGGTATCTCTGTTTTAGACCCCACTGTAGAAGGGCGTGAAGCGGACACATCAGAAAGTCGTCGACATATTTCAGACATGGGAGATGACTATTACTTTCCATCCGCAGCAATCAAGTTACAAGTCACAGACAATGTTTCATTCGGTTTGTTATATGACCAACCTTTTGGAGCAGATGCAGCATACAGTGGTCAAAATGTCTTTGTTTCATCTCCAAATGATACGGTATTACCACAGGCACGTTTAAGCGCATTACGAACCAGTACAATTAACTCCACATTTAATAACATGTCTGTACAACAACGTGTTGGTCTTGTTTTACAAGGTCAGGGGGAGGATCTTTCCACTCCTGCTGGGCAAGCTAAATTGCTTGAAATGATTAGCCAATACAATACTAACTCAACAATCAAAGCAGGCGTTGATGCCGTAGTACAAAATGGTATTACCAATAAAGTGGATCAAGGTATTGCAGCAGCCAATGCCAGTCTAGGTAAAGGCAATACCAAAGTAGAAGTGGATTCTCAAAACTTATCGATGGTTTTTGGTTTTCAACCCAATAAAAACTTCAATATTTATGGGGGTGGTGTTTACCAAACTGTAAAAGGTTCAGTCAGTCTTCGTGGTCAAGCTTATAGTGTATTTAATGGCTATGACAACAAGATCAAAGAAACCAGCGGTGTAGGTTGGTTAGCAGGTGTCGCTTTCCAAATTCCTGAAATTGCATTAAAAGCATCTGTCACTTATCGCTCTGAAATTGATCATGATACGAATGTGCAAGAAAATATTTCAGCATTAGGTGCGCTGGCTTTACTTCCAGGAGGACAAGCTGCGATTAGTAAAATCCAGAATGCCAGTGGAAAAACGCGTATTACCACCCCTCAATCAGTCAACTTAGACTTCCAAACAGGAATCATGGCAAATACGGTGGCTTTTGCAAATCTACGTTGGGTAAACTGGAAAGATTTTGTTATTCGCCCAGTTAAGTTTGGTGCAGTTTCTGAAGCAGTAGGACCTTTGGTCGGAAAGCCAAATGGATTTAATTTAGCAGATTATTATGATGATCAAATCTCGGCAACAGTGGGTGTCGGTCGTAAAGTCAATGATCATTGGGCTGGGAATGTTTCAGTGGGTTGGGACTCTGGAGCAGGTAACCCAGTCACCACTTTAGGACCCACTGAAGGTTATTGGAATGTTGGCTTAGGACTTCAATACAGTCCAACACCAGCCACCTTTATCGCGGGCGGCGTAAAATATTTCTGGCTCGGCGATGCTAAAGCACAAACCTCTTCACAAGTCGGTACTGATGCACATGTGGCTGAATTTAAAGACAACAATGCAATCGCTTATGGTTTAAAAATGGGTTATCGCTTCTAAGCTATTTCATTTTAACAAGCATGTAATTCTTCAAGTTTTACATGCTTTTTTTATGGTCTAAATTTGGGACATCTCAAAACTTGGTTATTTTTTGATTGCTATTTGTATTTTACCCTGATAATATCCAATCGTAAATTATTTTTACCCAGATAAAATACCAATAGGTTTTAAAATGAATACTGAACTAACCTACACAGCCTTTATCGGTCATCGGCAATTAATCAGTGATCAACTGCTTAATGTCGCACTGATGATCAAACAACAAGGCAATATCTCTACACCAGTTCTGATTTTTAATGATCAGACAGGTCAGCAGATCGATGTCAATATCATGGGTTCTGAACTTGATATCCAGCAACGTTATGGCGAGCCTGAAGTGATCAAGAAAGTGGGACGACCAAAGTTGGGAGTCATCTCTCGTGAAATCACCTTGCAAGAAAAACATTGGAATTGGTTAGATCAGCAAAACTCGAGTGCATCAGCGGTGATTCGAAAATTGATTGATCAAGAACTCAATAATCCGCATTCTGAAAGTAATAAAATGATGGTAAAACAAGCCATAGATCGCTTTATGTCTGCTATGTCGAGCAATATCCCCAATTATGAGGAAGCCGCTCGAGCTTTGTATCGAGACAATCAAGAAAGCTTTGTTGCTTTAATTGAAAATTGCCCTGAAGATATCAAGACATATTTATTGGCTAAATCAAATTATGCATTTTAAGGAAAACATCCTTAAACATTCTTAAATGCTCTAGGTCCATTGGACGAGAGCATTTTTTTATGAGCTATTTTTTTCAAAGTATTTGTGTTACCGTCATATACAACGCATTGTTATCTCTGATTTTCTGAATCATCACAAGCCTGTTTTAAGCGTTGCATCGCCATTGGATCCATCGGTGCTGTCATCATTGCATGATAATGACGACACTCTTTGGTCGGTTCATATATTTTAGATTGATTCGACGCACAAGCTGTTAATCCAGAAACGATCATGACAAGGAACAATACTTTCATTACATTCTATCCACTTAGAGCTTAAGCTAAATTAAAACTAAATTTTTTAGGTTTTACTGTACTTACTCTGTTTTTGTTCGATTTCATAGCGGTGCTTATATGATGATCATATTATTTGCCCACTTACATGATCAATATAGCCAATCTGCTAAAAACTTATACAGTAAATACAATTTCTAAATTAATAGAATCAATGCTCTGTTTTTGCTCAAGTCAAAGGGGATATCCATATCACTCTTGAGCGATGGCGACATCCATGCCGCCAATCGTGATAACGACATGAGATAAAATTGGCTGATGAAAAAAGCAAAAACTCATTCATTGATATTGAGTGAATAATATTGATTGGTATAAGAACAGCTATTCTAGATAAAGATTGTTTTGTGTATTAAGCGTACCCTCTATCATTTCTTTCAAAATAGACCCGCCATAAGGCGGGTCTATTTAAATATATTTAAAGAATTAAAGGCGAACCAATTCCACAATTTTCTCAGCCAATTCTTCAACTGCTTCTTGAGCAAATGCTACATCAGCACCCTGTTCAACATCAGTCACCACCACAACACCTGTTTGACGGAGTAAACTAACTTGATCACTTGATAGCCCTGCTTTTGCAATCGCAACAACACCTTGCTGAATCAACAAGCTTTCGAGTGCTTGTGCATTTTCAAGTGCTTGTGCAGATACTGCAACAACCGCTGGTTTTTGACCTAAACGTGCAGCACGTGCTTCAGCAGTCACAGGCTCATTATGTGCAGTCCACTCAACTGCCGCTTCGACCATACCCGCACCGACAGTGACGTTGCTTAAACGATCAATAAAAATGAATGAACCTGTATAACGACTGTCATGATAACGATCAAATACAACAGGCGCATCAAACTCGATCGTTACATCAGCAATCGCATTTAAATCAAGCTGTTCAACTTGAATTTTTTCCAAGGTATTCACATTGGTACGATAGTTAATTTTTGCAACTTTCGCAGGAATCGTTTGTGTACCGAACTTCACATTATAAAGTTTGCCTAAAACTAAAGGCTGGTCAGTCATCCATACGACCGTCGCACGAGCAGAACGTGAAATGAGCGGTTGCTCGCCTGCTTTGACCAAAACATTACCACGAGAAATATCGATTTCATCATTCAAGGTCAAAGTCACTGCTTGACCAGCAATTGCATGTGTTAAATTACCATCAAAAGTGACAATTTCTTTCACTGTTGATTTCTTGCCTGAAGGTAAAGCTACAATTTCATCGCCAACCTTCACTTCTCCTAATGCAATCGTACCGCAGAAACCACGGAAGTCGAGATTGGGGCGATTGACGTATTGCACAGGGAAACGAAATTCATGTTTGCTAACGTCATGGCTAATTTCAACCGTTTCCAACGTTTCCATCAAAGTTTGACCTTGATACCACGGCGTATTCGTTGATTTGTTCACAACATTATCACCGTTCAACGCTGAAATTGGCGAGAAGATGATATTGGCAGGTTTACGATCACCCAATTGATTAACGAAATTGTTGTACTCAACTTGAATTTCATTGAAACGTGCTTCAGAAAACTCAACCAAGTCCATTTTGTTAATCGCAACCACAATATTGCGAATCCCTAAAAGACTTGCAATAAAAGTATGACGGCGAGTTTGTGTTTGCACACCATAGCGAGCATCGATCAAAATGATCGCAAGGTCAGCAGTCGATGCACCTGTTGCCATGTTACGCGTGTATTGCTCATGCCCAGGTGTATCGGCAATGATGAACTTACGTTTTTCCGTTGAGAAATAACGGTAAGCCACATCAATGGTAATTCCCTGCTCACGTTCCGCTTGTAGACCGTCAACAAGCAATGCCAAGTCTGGTGCATCACCTGTTGTGCCTACTTTTTTAGAGTCGCGTGTCACGGCTTGTAATTGATCTTCGTAAATCAATTTTGAGTCGTAAAGCAAACGACCAATTAACGTTGATTTACCATCATCCACATTACCGCATGTTAAAAAGCGCAGTAAGTCTTTATTTTCATGCTGTTTTAAATATGCCAAGATATCTTGGCTAATCAATTCTGATTGATGAGACATTGCTCAAAGCTCCACAATATTTTGAAATCGGTTGCTATATTTTTAAATCCTCCCAAATCCTCCATTTTCTTGCTGGAGTTCCCCCTCTTTTATAAAGAGGGGTTAGGGGGAGATTCATATAAAAATACTTAGAAATAGCCTTCTTGCTTTTTCTTCTCCATCGAACCAGCCTCATCATGATCAATCATACGACCTTGACGCTCTGAGCTCGTCGCTAGAAGCATTTCTTGAATAATTTCGGGCAATGTTGTTGCAGTTGATTCAACTGCACCTGTTAATGGATAACAGCCTAAAGTACGGAAACGTACCGATTTCATTTGTGGAACTTCACCTTCTTTTAAGCGCATACGCTCATCATCCACCATGATCAGCGTACCACTACGTTCAACCACTGGACGTTCAGCAGCCAAATATAGTGGCACCAAAGGAATACTTTCTTGATAGATATATTGCCAAATGTCTAACTCTGTCCAGTTTGACAATGGGAAAACGCGGATACTTTCACCTTTATTGACTTTACCGTTATAAAGATTCCAAAGTTCTGGGCGTTGGTTTTTAGGGTCCCAACGATGTTTCGAATCACGGAAAGAATAAACACGTTCTTTCGCGCGTGACTTTTCTTCATCACGACGCGCGCCACCAAATGCCGCATCAAACTGGTATTTATCCAAAGCCTGCTTTAAACCTTGGGTTTTCATAATATCGGTATATTTTGAACTACCATAATCAAATGGATTTACGCCAGCATCTTTACCTTCTTTGTTTTGATGCACAATCAGGTCAAAACCGTGTTCTTTTGCCATGTTGTCACGGAATTTGATCATGTCCTTAAACTTCCAACCTGTATCGACATGCAACAGTGGGAAAGGAAGTTTTGCAGGATAGAATGCTTTTAAAGCAAGATGCAGCATGACAGCTGAGTCTTTACCAATTGAGTAAAGCATCACTGGATTTTCAAACTCAGCAGCAACTTCACGGATAATATGAATACTCTCAGCTTCAAGCTGTTTAAGATGAGTAAGTCTTTCCTCAGATATAGGCATTGACAGCACCAGCTCACAAAAACGTGTACTTATTACACATATTAAAATTTATATTCATTATAGTGATTTACACGCTAACCCTTTTGCTTGTTTTTTTATATTCATATATAAAAACATCATAAGCAAAAAAATATGAGATCGCGATGTCTACACAAATTATTGCCTTAGAAGAAGTTCACTTTGAGCAATGGCTCCCCCTTTGGCAAGGCTATTTAAGATTTTATAATGCACAGATGAACGACGAACAAATAAGATTATCTTGGAAGCGAATCACAAATCCTGATCAAACGGATATGTTTGGCTTTGCCATCAAAGTAAATGGTCAGGTGGTTGGCTTTGTACATTTGATTTCTCATCCAAGCATGTGGACGAATTTACCCTATTGTTATTTACAGGATCTTTTCATCAAAGAACAGTTTAGAAATCAAGGTTTAGCCCAACAATTAATTGAGCATTGTTATCAGGTCTGTACTGGAAAATTTGATCGCATCTATTGGCTGACTCAAGCATCTAATATCACTGCTCAATATCTATATGATCGTATTGCAACTAAAACAGGGTTTATTCAATATAAAAAAGCATTAGCTTGATCAGATTATGGGTTTATTCAACTTATTGAACTGTATACCTCAAGAACCAATGGTATACAGTTCAAATCAAGATAAATTAATGCCCCAATATCGATTTATCTAAAGGAATTTCAATTCCTACAGAAGCACCAGCATCGTTGCCGTGTACATCCGAATCGCTGACCCAGCCATTAATTTTTAAAGGCATGGTCGGTTTAATATAATGCGTCCATGTTAAATCTAGAGCTTTAATCTTATCCTTTTCTAGAAATGCGAGATTGATTTCATGATCGCCAAATATTCCAGCTGATTGATTTACTTTGGCATAGATTAAACGTCCTGATAAGCGATTCATCACATCAAAGCGAATATTACCACCTAAGGAAATCATTTCTCCATCCCCACCCATTGCATGTCCAAGTGGGAAACCTTGCTGATAATAACCATCTCCATAGATTCGATGACTATAAGAAATTCCGAGTGGATCACCATTCGTGGTTGTATCAGCCCATTCAGCATAAAACTGAACCGGCATATTTTTAAAACTTGTAGAGTAGTCTACGCCTGCTAAATACATTTTCTTAGAAGGCAAAAATCCTGCTTCATCTTCACCCACATATTGCCCATAAAAACTGACTGGAACATTTAATAAGGATTGAAGGTTTAAACGAGCATCAAAGCCTGCGATTTGATTGGATTTATCTTCATCACCGTTTTCAAAGTTATCATTCCCTTTGATTGCATTCCAAAGTGAGCTCCAACTTTCTGGACGTCCGTCACCGCCCCATTGCAAAATACGCGAAGCCCCTAATTCTAAATAAGGTAAAGGCTGAGCTGTCAAACGGAATCCTAAAAGCTTAGCATCAGGCACGGCTTTATAATCTTCTAACTGTCCAGCAAAAGCTTGATATTGCCAAGGTCCAATCCAAGATAACCATTTAGATTCAAAAGCTTTTTGTTCAGCGCGTTGCGCGGTAAAACCGTAGACTGGACGGCTGGCATCACCACGAATCAAACTTCCATCATGCCCAGGTCCCCAATAAGTTGGAATTTGACCTGCAATCACCCATTGATTCCACAATTTTCCAGCAATGTATGAGCCTTCAACATTGACATCACGGCGATTGTCAATCTGAGGATCTTTTTCGCCATTCACACGCAGCTTGGCATCCCAGTTTTCACCACCACCATTAAACTCAAGTGACCCAACATATTGTGCTTTTTCACGATCGCCAAAAGCTTGCGGAATATTTTTCTGATCTGTTTCTGCAAATAAACCCAGTTTTGCTGTTTGATTATCAGCTTTTAATGCATTTTGAATTGAATCAATAACTTTTTGTTGTGTGTTGTTCGAAATCTTCGCTTGAGATAATGCACGTTGAATTTCATCACCACTCATTGGCCAAGTTGAAGTGCTGATTTGAATCACACCTTGTTGATTTAACCAGTTTAAATCTGTACGGATATCTTGATTATTTAATACAATTCCCTGAGCCAAAACAGGTAAAGACATTCCAAATAACACAGCAGCATACAGTGCTTTTCTTAAATACATGCTCATTTTTCTCAAGTGTGATTTACTGCCACACCATAGTTATTTTAAAAGTTTTTTTCAATGGTGAAATTGTGTTATTCGCATTGCAAAAACGCATACATCATTCGAAAAAAAAGTGTACCGAAGTACACTTTTAAATATTTTAAATGCCAAGACAGCCAACATTCTTTTTCAGAAAAATCAATACGACTGCTTTTAATTAAAGACTTTTAACAATAACCAGAACAATCCACCTGATAAACAAATAGTTGCAGGTAAAGTAAAGATCCAAGCAGAAAGAATGGTTTTGACAGTCGCAAAATTTAACCCAGATTTGTTGGCAACCATCGTTCCTGCAACCGCACTATTCAGGACATGGGTTGTTGATACAGGCAAACCAAAACCATCCGCAGCAGCAATGGTTGACATTGCTACCAGTTCAGCAGACATGCCCTGACCATATGTCATATGATGCTTACCAATACGCTCACCCACAGTCACCACAATACGCTTCCAACCCACCATCGTACCTAGACCTAAAGCCAAGGCAACAGCAACTTTTACCCAGTTTGGAATATATTGTAAGAATGAATCGAGATTCTTGCGGTAATCTTTTACAACTTTAGCTTGAGCTTCATCCATTTTTGGAAGTTGATCGGCTTTATCTAAACGTTTAAATGCCGTTGTACTTAAATACATATCATTACGTAAAGAAGAAACTTCAGCTTCTGGAATATCCTGAAGATTTCCAAACTGACCTACACGCTCACCCAAATGATCGGTCAAACTTGCTAAAGCAGGAACAACCGCAGGATTTAACTCTTTGGTTTGAATAAACTTCGTGATCGTTGCACGAGCTTGCTCATCTGGAATATCAGCATGTTCTGCATAAATCGCTGTTGCTGTTTGACCAGACAATTGTGAGAATGACTGTAAATGCTGTTGGTCCAAACCACGGTTTAAAGAATAAGCCAAAGGCACAATACCAATCAAAATCAGCATGATCAGTCCCATACCTTTTTGACCATCATTTGAACCATGCGCAAAACTTACCCCTGTACAGGTAAAAATAAGAATTGCACGAATCAAAGGTGGTGGTGGTTTATTGCCTTCTGGTGGTTGGAACAATTCAAGTTGCTTTTTAAACAACTTTTTAACAATCAGGAAGACCACTGCTGCAAAAGCAAAACCAATTAAAGGAGAAAACAACAATGCTTTACCAACTTTAATGACCTGATCCATATCTACACCGCTTGCACCACTGGATGCGTGCAAAATGTAGTTCATGATTCCCACACCTAAAATTGAACCAATCAAAGTATGGGAACTCGATGCAGGAATCCCTAAAAACCAAGTTCCTAGATTCCAGAGAATTGCAGCAATGAGCATTGCAAAAACCATTGCAAAGCCAGCACCACTCCCCACATTCATGATTAATTCAACAGGAAGTAATGCAATAATCCCGTATGCAACAGCACCACTTGCAACCATGACCCCAAGAAAATTACAGAAACCTGCCCACATCACTGCAACTGGTGCAGGTAAGGCGTTGGTATAAATCACGGTAGCCACAGCATTGGCAGTATCGTGAAAACCATTTACAAACTCAAAGCCTAAAGCAATGAATAAAGCAGTCGCTAAAAGAATGACTGAATAAAGACTTAAAGGTGGAACATGTGCTAAATCTGCACTAACTTGCACCCCGATATAAATCAAGGTTGCAATAATAATCGTCAGAAACACCGGCATAAAAAACTTCGGTGTAGGTACATGCACATTCGTCGATTTAGCAGCTTGAGACGATGATGCAGAATCTGAGACGGGAGGTAAATTCGAATTCATGCAGAAGGTAAGCGAATATTAGAATGCGCTTATTGTTCAATTAAATTGTGACAATTATATGACAAATAGCTCCCCAATGAAGTGAATTTTTTACTTTTTTCACTTCAGTATTTCGCAATACTTGCGACTCAATCTATATTTTTATTTATTTTATTCAATGATTTAAAATAATTAAATAAAATTAATTTGATTAAATTTTTACATTTCACTCTGAAATAATATTTGTAATATTTCCGTCAAATATGACAGGTGACCAATATTTCCACTCAGTATCTGCGATATTTGTGACAATTTGATGAAAAAACAAACACTATTTTTGAATAAGCTTTGCTTAAATTTCGACAATACAATTTAGCGTTATACAAAATACAAAGGTGCAAATTTAAAGCCAACTTTCGCTTAGACTCGAAAAATATAACTATAAAAAACTCAGTCCCCGAAGGGACTAAGTTTTAAGAGCGTCACATGAAAAATGCTGAAATCAAAACTTCCTGTTTAGATTATTTCCATTGGTAGCCTACCGATACAGCACCGCCGATATTGCTACGACTGTCTGCAGACGCCCCCATTTTCCAAATGATCTTGTTGCTGTCGCTAATCGCACTAATACCCACTGCAACGGCTGTTTCACCGCGATAACCTGAAAGCCCTGCACTCATCATGCTCATACCCGCTTCAGTCGGTTGCGGTAAATTACCCACAGCCATTGCACCTGCAATCCCTGCATAGGTATCGTTGCGTAAATCATCTACATTTTTGTTGGTGTTGTAGAATGCTTGTTCAAGGTTGCTAACACGTGTATCGACTGCACCCAATGCATCCCCTACATTATTATAGCTTCCACCCGCTACATTATAGGTTGGCGCTTTGATTGAGCCATCTTGGTTCAATGTTGAGCCACCGCCGAGGTACTGTGCAACATTGCTATTGGTTTGGTGCAGTTGTGAACCATTAATCGCATCTGTAGAGTCTTTGCTAATCGTACCATTGGCTAAACCACTGACTTTATTACTGGTCCCATCAATAGTCACTTTACCGACATTGACCTGATTTGCCATGACTTGATTGGCAATCACTTGGTCTGCTTTTACCTGATTGGCTGTAACTTGATTTGCAGTCACCGAGTTCAAGTTAATGTCATCTGCCAAAGCCACTTGATAATTATTTGATCCATCTGCATTGGTGCTACTGTTCACCACAGTATTTTTACCCGCAGAGACACTGGTCTTAGAACCTGCTACCTGCCCTTGTAATGAAGCAATAGCATCATGCACATTGTCTTTACCTGTGTTGCCGATATTGCTGGTGCTGACAGTACCATCTGCATTAACTTTTGCATTGCCACCCAAAACATTGGCAACACTTTCAGCAGTCCCATGGAGTTGGCTACCATTAACAGCTTCATTGGACGTTGCACTCACTTCACCATCAGCCAAACCAGTGATCTTATTTGTTTGCGCATCTGCTTTGATGTTACCTACGGTGACTGAGTCAAAGCTCACATCATCTTTGGTTGCGACTTGGTAATCAGTTGAACCATCTGCATTGGTGGTTTTAGTGATGGTGGTATTTTTGCCTTCAGTTACAGTACTTTTTGCGCCACCCACTTGACCTTGTAATGATGAAATTGCCTGATTGGTCGCATAGAGTTGTGAACCATTGACTGCATCGGTACTGGTTGCACTGAGTTGCCCCGCTGCAACATTGATGATTTGACGTTCACCGCCGACTTTACCGACACTGACCACACCATTACTCGCAGAGCCTACACCGGCAAAGGCATAGTCCTGACCAAGAATGGTCACTTTAGATTCGGAAGTAGCCGCACGATCTGCGGATTCATTTCCGATTACCACACTATTGGCTTGAGTGGTGGTGATCGAACTACCTAATGCAACCGTTTTATCTTGTGCAACATTGTTGTTATAACCAATCACTACAGCATTTTCACCTGCTGCTTTACTCCCTACACCGACTGCCAGTGCATTTTTACCAGTTGCACCGTCATTGTTGTAGTTATCTGCTTGTACACCATCATCATTGACACTGACATAATGGGTTTTACTGTCTGCGATGGCTTTATTAGTCGCATAAAGTTGTGAACCATTTATCGCATCTGTACTGGTCGCACTGACTTCACCCGCAGTCAAACCTGTAATTTTACCTGTTGCGCTGTCGGTGATCACCGTACCCACTGTAGTCTTGTTAAAACTCACTTCTTTCGCAGTTGCAACGTTGTAAACACTTTGACCATTTTTACCTTGGGTTTCGGTCACAACAATGTTGTCACCCTGTA
>NZ_AMFQ01000097.1:0-153621 GCF_000335555.1 Acinetobacter sp. WC-743
GGTAAAATCACTGGAACCACCACAGATGTTGCACCGAATAGCGATGTGATGATTACCATCACCGGTAAAGATGCAGCAGGCAAAGATGTCGTGATTCACAAGACAGTGAAGACCGATGCGGATGGCAACTACCAGACAGAACTTACGGTCGCTGATGGCATCGTAGATGGTTCAAGTGTCACTGTTGAAGCCACGACTACAGATCGCAACGGTCAAGGTGTTGGACCAGCAAGCGATCATCTTGCAGGTCAAGGCGATAACGACAACGATCCAAGTACGCCTGACGATACTGGCTTAGACTTGGTCACAGCTGAGATCACGGTTGAGATCAATACAGCGGGTAAAATCACTGGAACCACCAAGGATGTTGCACCGAATACCGATGTGGTGATTACTATCAAGGGCTATGATGAAAATGGAGAACAAGTTGAAGTTGATAGAACGGTTCAAACAGATTCAAATGGTCATTATGTTTATGAGTTAACGCCAGCAGATGGTATTGCAACAGGTACGCAAGGTTCTACAGTAGATGTTGTTGCAAAAACCAATGATCGTAATGGAAATACGATTCAAGATCATGACGTAGAAACAGTTGATCCAGTGATCAAAAATGATCAGTCAACAGGTGTGACAAATGGCGATAACTCCATCATTGGTACATCAGGTGATGATCTAATCGCAGGAGATACGGGTGGTTTAAAAACAAACTTTGTGGCAGGAAAGAACTATAACGTATCCATCGTTTTAGACTTGTCAGGAAGTATGCTATTTAATATGGCAGGAACGATTAGAAATGGCGCGAATGTTCCAGAAGGCGAAACGCGTCTTGAAATTGCCAAGAAAGGTTTAAAAGCCTTTATTCAACAGATGGTTGATCATGACGGTACGATTAATTTACAAATCGCATCTTTTTCAGCAAATAATAGTCTTGGAAACACCGTCAATAAAATCTATACCAATGTAAGCGTAGACAATATTGATCAAATCTTTGCGGATATTGGAACTGGAAAAAATGATGGACTTCAAGCAGGAGGCGGAACTTATCCTGAAATAGGTTTTAATAAAGCCGTAAATTGGTTCAATGATGTGTCTGATGCTAACTTTGAAAATCAAACATATTATATTACGGATGGTGAGCCAAATAGTTCGCAAAACACACTAGATAGCGCCTTCCGTCCATTGGCTGATCAAAGTAAAGTCTTTGCTGTTGGTGTGAGTAGTGCTGTAAGTGATGCAACTGTGTCACGCTACGACAATACAGATGCGAATGGAAACAAGCTACCTGGTGCTTGGAGTGGTTCAAATCATGGAGAAGCGAAAGCAATTGCTGATGCGGATAAACTCATTGCATATTTGATCGGCGGTTCAGAAAACTTTGTACCTGCTGATGTAGGCAGCGATACCATTAAAGGTGGTGCAGGTGATGATATCTTGTTTGGTGACGCGATGAATACCAACTGGATTACATGGTCAGGTAGAGATCCTTTGATGCATCCACAATATTCAGGTTATTCAACACTGATTGCGTATTTAAAAGCAGAAGTCACAAGTGGAGCAGAACCAACCCAACAGCAAATTTATGATTTTGTGAAAGAAAATTTTAAGAAATTTGTTGAAGCTGATGCGAATGACCCAGTCACTAAGGGTGGGAATGATACGATCTATGGAGGTGCCGGTGATGACATTATTATTGCAGGTGCAGGTAATGATATTATTTATGGCGGTTCTGGCAATGATATTATTTCTACAGGTCGTGGTAATGACACCATCATGTATGATGTGCTTGTCAATGCTGATGCTACTGGCGGCAATGGTACTGATGTTTGGGTGGATTACCAATCAAACGATAAAATTGAATTCAGTTCTGATTTCTTTGATGGCTTACTTTCAGATAAAAGTAATATTGGAGAATTTATCAAAATTGAAGATGATGGTCGCGGTAATGCCGTACTCAAAGTAGATCGTGATGGTAGTTTAAATACTCAGCATGAATGGGCGGATATATTAATTATTGAAGGTAAGAGTAAAATAGATTTAATGGATATGATTAATCAGCAAATTGTGATCGGTTAAGTATTCTTGGCTTTGATAGATTAAAATCTAATTTTTTATAAATAAAAATGCTCCATTTGTGGGGCATTTTTATTTGACAGAATATATTTGAAAATCAATCTAAAATATTAAATCTCATTCATCTAGCAAAACCTCATCTTTATCAACCTTTATGCGAAGAGTTGAAAAATACAGATTTACTGTAAAGGCGGATCAACAAAGCTATGTACTGAAGATCAAGTTGACTCTGTCTAGGATAAGTTGATCAACAACAAAAGCCCAAATAATTGATTCTAAAAATAGTCCACGCAATTAAGATAGAAGTGTTTTGATTTGACTTCCATCTTAATCTTGTGATGCGAAGGATATGTTTTAATCTACGCTCCCTTAAAAAGAAAGCAGATTAAAGGTTGGGCTTAATGTGCTTCTCCCCAGTTCTTGCCTTGACCAACCTCAACCTCCAAAGGTACAGATAAAGTCACAACTTTTTGCATGACATCTTTAATCTGTTCAGCCACTTGATCGGCAACAGCTTCATCGACTTCAAACACCAATTCATCGTGAACCTGTAAAAGAAGTTTTGCTTGATCTTTAGGTAGGATTTTATCAACTTCAATCATTGCCATTTTGATGATTTCTGCTGCTGAGCCTTGCAATGGCGCATTAATTGCAGCACGTTCAGCACCTTTGCGCACCATCATATTCCGTGCATCAATATCTGGTGTATATAAACGACGACCTGTAATGGTTTCAACAAAACCTTGCTCCAAAGCGACCTGACGAGTACGTTGCATATACTCATAAATGCCTGGATAACGGTGGAAATATTGTTTGATATAGTTTTGTGATTCTTCACGGGTAAAGCCCAATTGACGAATCAAGCCAAACTCAGACATCCCATACAATAAGCCAAAGTTCACGGCTTTCGCTTGACGACGTTGGTCAGAAGTCACATTTTCAAGAGCAACGCCCAATACTTCAGATGCTGTGCGGCGGTGTACATCTTGCCCATTTTTAAAGGCATCGACTAAAGCCTCATCTTGCGAAAAATGTGCCATTAAACGTAATTCAATTTGAGAATAATCGGCAGCGAGTAACACACGACCTTTGGGGGCAATAAATGCTTTACGAATTTGTCGCCCAATCTCTTCACGTATTGGAATATTTTGTAAGTTCGGATCTGTTGAAGATAAACGACCAGTTGCAGTTAGCGCTTGATGATAGCTCGTATGTACTCGGTGGGTATCATTATTCGCTTGTTTGACCAAAGCCTCAGTATAAGTACTTCGCAATTTGGTTAAACCACGATACTCAATGATCAGTTGGGTTATTGGATGATCAATTTTTTCCAAGACAGCTTCAGAGGTACTGTATTGTCCTGTTGCTGTTTTCTTGCCCCCTTTTAAACCCAGTTTTTCAAATAAGACTTCACCCACTTGCTTTGGTGAGCCGACATTAAAAGATTCACCAGCGATCTCAATAATTTGATTTTCAAGGTTTTGAATTGTATTGGCGAAATCAACACTGAGTTGATCCAAAAATTTTAAATCTAGCTCAATGCCATTTTCTTCCATACTGGTCAGAACGCTGGCAACAGGCATTTCAATATTGTGTAAAATTCCGCTGAGCTCAGGGATTTCTTTGAGTTTTCGTTCTAATACTTCATAAAGGCGATAAGTGACATGCGCATCTTCTGCTGCGTAATGACCAGCTGTTTCAATATCAATTTGATTAAAGGTTTTTTGCTTCGCCCCTTTACCCGCAACCTGTTCAAAGGTTGTCGTTAAATGACTCAGATAAACTCGAGCAACATCATCCATACCATGACGAGTTGCTACTGAGTTCAACACATAAGATGCCAACATGGTGTCAAAGAACCAACCTTGTAGATGAATCCCATGGTTTTCAAAAATATGTGCATCATATTTTAAATGATGCCCAATTTTTTCAATATTTGGATCTTCTAAAATAGGTTTAATTTGTTGAATGATTGTTTCGCGATTGAGTTGCTCTGGCGCACCTTCATAATCATGTGCTAAAGGGATGTAATAGGCATCATGTGCATCGAATGCAAGCGAGAAACCTACCATTTCAGCAACACGATAATCCAAACTTGTGGTTTCTGTATCAATTGCAAAGCGTTTTGCCGTACTTAAACGCTGGAATACTTTGTCCCAAACATCTTGACTTAATACAGTATGATACGTTGCTTCACCTAAACGGTCATCGACACTTGAACTTGTGGCTTGATCGGTGATTTCACTTTCAACAGCTTGTTCAGTTTTGATGGCACTTTGTGCAGTTTGTTTATAGGTTGAACTATTGGGGTTGTTGGGATGATCTAAAGACTGTAATTGGTTACGGAACTCAAGCTCTGTATATAAGTTGCGCAATGCTTCAACATCAGGATCGCAAAGTTTTAAGTCTTCATAGCTGATGTTTAAATCAAGGTCAATGATGATGCTGGCAAGTTGATGATCAAGAGTAATCCCATCAACATTGTCTTTTAGACTTTGTCCAACTTTACCCTTGATATTGTCCACATTTTTTAAAATGCCATCGATTGAACCATATTCATTTAAAAGCTTGGCGGCAGTTTTTGCACCTACCCCAGGAACTCCACGAATACCATCTGATGCGTCTCCCATTAAGGTTAGATAATCAATAATCTGATCCGGACGTACTCCAAATTTTTCAATGACACCATCAACATCCATTGGTTTGTCTTTGAAACTGTCTTCCAATGTCACTTTATCTGTCACCAACTGCGCCATGTCTTTATCGCCAGTTGAGATTAAAACTTGATAACCTTCTTTTTCAGCACGTTTGGCTAAGGTACCGATAATGTCATCAGCTTCAGCACCTGGAAGGGTGTGAAGTGGAATCCCTAAGGCGCGAATTAACGCATGTAAATAAGGAATTTGTTGGGATAATTCTTCAGGCATACTTGGGCGATCACCTTTATAAATCGGTGAAAGCTGATGACGAAAAGTCGGTTCAGGTGTGTCGAAAATAACAGCCATATGGGTTGGTTGTACACGACGCATAAGCTTTTGTATTGCCGAGATTGCTCCACGAATCGCATTGGTCTGTAATCCCGTTGATGTTGTTAGAGGTGGGAGTGCATGAAAGGCACGAAATAAAAAGTATGACCCATCGACCAATACAAATGGTGGCATTGATATTTTCCTAATTCAAATTACCGCTTTATTGTACGTGATTTTTCTCTGTTGCGTAGTGGCAACCATCGTGCTTGTGTTACTGAATATCTGATGAATTAACAGAATCATGTTGGAATGCTGTTGTATGATCAATATATTGAGGATGAAGAAAGTAAAAATATGCTGAAAGGGCAGAGTGAAATTCGCATTATCTGGTTAATGATGCTCATTATTATTGCGGTGAGTGCATGGTTTTTAGATGCACACGTATTGACTTATCTCTGTGGTTTAGCTTTTGTCATGAGTGTAATGCACTATGTCGATGCGATTCAAAATCCGATGTTAGATATCGCCCAAAGCATGCATTTACCGTTACATAGTACCTCAAAAGTCCCGCTCTATATTTCTTCTATCATTGCTGTTGTCGGATTAACCCTGCATTTGAGTTGGATGGTGGGACTAGGTTTAACGGCATGGATTTTCTTTTTTCTTAGATGGTTGAGGCGTCTAGAACGTTATCTCACACAAGTTCAGATACAAATTCAGTCGCTTGAATATTCTGCGAATCGATCAACTGCTTCATTCTCAATTCCTTCAACGCAATCTGAAGAAGTGCCACGAGATTCCGCAACGAGTTTGATTTCACAAATTCAAGATTGGATTTTTAAGGGGAATCCTGTACTGAAAGTTGCCATATTGGTGTTGGTCATTGGGATTATACTGTTACTGCGTTTTGCAACAGAGCATTGGCAATTGAGTCTCGTAATTAAACTCACATTGGTTGCTTTATCGAGTATCGCAATCACCACACTTGGTCTGAGTCTGCAAAGTAAAAATCGTAGTTTTGCATTGGCACTGGAGGGATTGGGGCTTGCTGGATTATCTCTCACCTTATTTTTTGCATATTATACCCATGTAATTCCTAATATTTATCTGGCAAGCCTTTGCTTTGTTATGATTATGCTAATTACACTCAGCTTAAGCTTAAAGCAGCAAAGTGTTGAATTGGCACTTATGGCAATGTCAATTGCCTACATTGCACCCTTTACCTTACCCGTACGCGACGCCACTGTCGTTGAGCTTTTAACCTATTATTTGCTGATTAATATTGCAATTGCGATAATGAGCACTTTGAGACCGTGGAAATATCTGAATCAAATCGGTTTCTTGGTTACAGCAATCGTTGGGAGTGTCTATGCAATTGGTCATGGTGATTTACAAGACAAACAGACACTTACCCTTTTAATTTTTGCGCATACAGCTGTTTTTATTTGGTTAGGTTTCCGTTTTAGCCAACTAATTGCCAAACAAGATGTTGAACAATTTAAGCTTAAACCGAGTTTAGATATTGCCTTGATTTTTGGTGCTCCGATTGTCAGCTATCTTTTTTTATATTTGCTTTTTTTCATCAAAGCATGTTATTGGCGAGTTTTAGTTTAGCTTTTGCTGCGCTTTTCGCAGGAATTTATCAATTTTCAAAACGTAATCAGTCGATTCAATTGATTTCACAGAGTTATTTTATTCTTGCCTTGATCTTTATGGCTTTGATTCCACCTATTTTATTACATGGACAATGGAGTGTAGTCGGATGGGTACTCGAAGGGTTATGTATATGGGGGTATGCGTTATATCGACAATCAGCAATTAGCCGTTATTTGGCGATGGCATTGATGGTCGTTGCAGGGGCAACAAGCCTGTATTATTTATTTAAACTGCCAAGCTTCCCAACCACAATGTACTGGTATTTATGTATTAGTTATATTTTTGCAGTGTTATTGGGAAATAGTCGTGAGGCATTTCGACAGCAACTGAATGCGCTGTCTACCTTATTTCTGAGTTTATTGATGATTGCAGCAACGTCGATGTTGCTTATTCTACTGCTTGACTATTTTAATGGTGCTTATCACTACATATACACATTGCTGATACTCAGCGCTACTTATCTGTTGATGAATGAATTGATGCTCAAGTTAAAAGCATTATCAACATGGTTGATCCCCAAGTGGATTGGTATTATTCCTATTTATGTTTTTGCACTGATTCTTTTATTGGATATAAGTCAAAATGGTGTATTGGTTTGGCAAACTGACATTGATCGATGGGGAATGACATTAGCAGGATTGATATTGACCACACTATGGTTAAGACCTTTTCATGCGCTACGCTTTATGGAAGAGTGGGGAAGTTTAGGCGTTTTAATCAGTTTAAGCTTAGCTAGCTTAACTTTAATTCCTTCTACACCTTATATTAGTGTCGTGATATTACCTTTATTGTTTTGTGGGTGGTGCTTTATTCAGAAAAGTGCGGATTGGAAATTTTTTTGGCAAACACGAACCAGTTTGGCGCTGATGCTGATATGGATCATCTGTTCGCAATTATTTTCTCAACAGGCTTTTCAAGGCTATTTATTGCCAATCTTGAATCCATTTGATTTGGTGAGTATTGCAATGTTAATGGGCTTTTTATGGATGCTCAACTTGCAACAGAAGCTGGCTCTACAACAGGGTACAGACCAAGGTATTCTGGCTGTTTTGTCGGTTTTAAGTCTACTTTGGTTAAGTAGTTATATGGTTCTGCGTGCGCTACATGTGTATTTTGCTACACCTTATAATCAATTAGATTTATGGCAAGATGCGACGGCACAATTAAGTTTGACCTTACTTTGGGTGAGCCTGGCGTTGATTAGTATGAGTTTTGCCAGCCGTAAACAATTACGTCCTGTATGGATTTTAGGTGGCAGCATTCTGGTCATTGTGACCTTGAAGCTGGTTTTGCTTGATTTATCTCATATCGGTACACTGACCCGAGTCATATCGTTCTTGGGAGCAGGTTTTGTGATGTTACTCATCGCCTATATTGCCCCTATTCCTGAACCAAAGCGTTTAGAGTCTTAATTAAGTCTGTGGATGGTTCATGGCGAGTTATTGAAATCTTAGTGTGTGGCTAAATTTTATTTATTCTGAATCTTCAAGTGTGACTTAGAAATAAATATACCAAGTTCAAGCTTATCACGAGATACTTTATTTTAGCGTTTCAATCAAATCGCTAAGATAGTGCCCAGTAATAGAAGCCCCGTATATGTTTCTTCAATGTTTAGATTTATCTCAATATTAAATACTTTTTACTAAGACAAAAAAGCTGATTAGAGATTTTTGATCAATGCGTGGTATATTTTTGATATTTATTTATATTTAACCTGAGTTCGATGTAATTAAATCTTCAACTCATTGAAAAATAATAAATCTCTATGGATTCTTGCTACCTTTTCATCCAATTTTAGAATGAGGAGCGGAGCTCGGCAAGCGCAACCATCAATAGCGTTTCATTTCTCTTGATCAATAAAATGAAGGCGATCAATAGATTGTTTGATGATCTAAAGCTTGCACTGCCACGCTTTACTTCTAAAGTTTAAATTGTTTTGCGTAGGGATGCCTCACTTTTCAGAGATGAAAAGTGACAAAAATCTTTCGTTGAGCGAGGGGTACATCCTCATACCCCCGCTCAACATGGCGACATCCATGTCGCCTCACGATAGCAAGACCATCTATGATTGAAAAGTACAAAATAAATGAATCATCCAAATCACTTGTATGAATAATCAGGCGGTTTGGATGTATCATCTTTCATCAAGGATTTTTATCGAACTCAGGTTATATTTAAATCTTTTGAAAATAAGGTCAATTTAATTAGAAAGGAATAATCATGAAAAGAATATACGCGCTATTGACTCTCCTTGGAATCATCCTTCCATTCTCACAATTTATCCTGTGGTTAAATCAACATGGATTAAACTTAACCCTGTTTTTTCAGCAAATTATTGATAATCCAATCGCAGCATTTGCATGGCTAGATGTCATTGTCACTGTTGTGGTGATTGTCGTTATGGTGATACAGGATGGTCAACAACTGAAAATGAATAGATTATGGGTTCCTGTCATTGCTTCACTGATGGGTGGGGCATCAGTCGGGCTGCCTTTATTTTTATATATGAAACAATGTCATCTTGAACAAAGAGCGGTATAAATCATAGCATTCTTGAAAATTTACATGGTATAAACAAGGCGCATTTACAGTCTTATATTTTGAGAAAAGTTTTAATCGATTTGCGCAGGAGAAGCGTTACTTTACTCAACCATTTTTTTTAACGGTCTTCTTGCACTGTAAACAAAATAGAGCCTTGTTTTTGCTCATATACTCCCGCTCAACATGAAGACATTCATGTCGCCTCACGATCGCAATGTTAGGCAAGATTGGCTGATGAAAAAAAGCAAAGATATTCTATTGATATGAAGTGAATCATATTGATTGGTAACATATAGGCTTGAGCCTTTTAACAGAGGCGTGGGGTGGATTTTGTTTTTTTATCGAATGACGATGAAATAAGATGAAATAAAAAGGCATCAACCATAATGGTGATGCCTTTTTATTTCAGTGAGTTTTAATCTATGAGAAAAAGCTTAAAGAATTTCAATCGCCACAGCGGTTGCTTCACCACCACCAATACACAATGCTGCAATTCCTTTTTTGCCACCTGTACGTTTTAATGCATGGATCAACGTCAAGATAATACGTGAGCCTGTTGAGCCTACAGGATGTCCTAATGCACAGGCACCACCATTGATGTTGACTTTTTCTGCATCTAATTTGAATTCATCGATTGGACACATGGTGACCATAGCGAAGGCTTCATTGATTTCCCATAAATCGACATCTTGAGCATTCCAGCCTGTTTTATTTAAAACTTTTTGGATTGCACCTACAGGGGCAATGGTAAATTCAGATGGATGTTGAGAGTTTGAAGCATAAGCCACAATTTTTGCTAAAGGTTGCAGACCTTTTGCCTTTGCAACATCTGTAGAGGTTAAAACTAAAGCAGATGCACCATCCGAAATTGAGCTGGCATTTGCAGCCGTGATGGTTCCATCTTTAGCAAATGCTGGACGTAAGGTTGGAATTTTTTCAATATTGGCATTAAACGGTTGTTCATCTTGATCAATAACCACATCACCTTTACGACCTGAAACAGTCACAGGTACGATTTCGTCTTTAAACCAACCTTCAGTAATGGCTTTTTGAGCACGTTGTAAAGAACGAATGGCAAAGTCATCCATTTGTTGACGGCTATAACCTTTGCTATTCGCCATATCCTGTGCAAAAGATCCCATTAAGCGACCAGTTTCAGCATCTTCCAGTCCATCAAAGAACATATGGTCTTTGACTTCACCATGTCCCATACGATATCCACCACGGGCTTTCGGCAGTAGATATGGTGCGTTGGTCATCGACTCCATACCACCAGCAACAATGATCTCGGCAGAACCTGCTTTAATCGCATCAGCGGCTTGCATAACAGCTTTCATGCCTGAACCACATAGTTTATTGATTGTGACTGCACCTGTTGAATCAGGTAAGCCAGCTTTACGCATCGCTTGACGAGCAGGACCTTGTTTCAAACCAGCAGGGAGTACACAACCCATAATGACTTCTTCTACATCATTGGGTTGTAAACCAGCGCGCGCAATTGCTTCTTTAATGGTTACAGCACCTAATTCAGGCGCAGTGACATTGGCTAGACTACCTTGAAAACCACCCATTGCAGTACGTGCACCATTGACAATTACGATGTCAGTCATTGTTCTGATCTCCACATGATTCTTGTTAAATATATCCAAAACTTAAGCAGTATATAAAAAACAGCGCAAGAATAAATGCTGAATATGCAATATATGTAGACGCTAGAGAACAGTTTTTAACATTTTTCAGTAGGCTCCTTATTTAAAGTCGCCATTCGTCCGATTTTATAGCGGGTATTGTTGTCAGTATCATGATGCCCACAATAGTAAAAACTGCCTGGTGAACCACGTGGTAGTCCGGTATCACCTTGAAGGGTCAAGACATCACGACTACTGGCACTCCCAATCCAAGTCAAGGTTCCATATTTAATATTTTTTTCAGTTTTAAGGAGTATGAGCTCGCCATCATCAATCTGCTTATTTTTATTACGATCTGTAAAAATAATTATGCCTTTATGCCATGTGTTTTTTTCACATTGGACCAAGCTTTCCGACGAACATATGACAACTGTTGTTCGTCGTGCCAATGCCTGACTTCTTGCATAAGAAACATGCTGTTGAATCATGGGATGAATCGATCGAAATTCTTGCTTTTGCATCCAATCATGATAAAAAGGCAAACTGATTAGGCAAATTATTGCAACGATAACAATTATGCTTATAAGCTCAAACAAAGAAAAACCTTGTTCTTTACAATAAAAATACATGTTTTAATCTTCTGTTAAGTATTGTTTTTTATTTGAAAAATAATGACTTGTCTATTAAATCTTATTGAAACGCTTTTGTAGTAAAATATTTATTACTATCACTTTCTTTTACTGCTAAAATACAGGTAGTAAAAAGATAAGCGATTCACGAAAAAAAATTGAGTAGAAAGTTACCGAATTACAACGGAAATTGTAAGTAATTTTGTCAATAATTTACTTGATTAAAGTTATCAAGCACTTGGAAAAAGCCTCAAGTGTTTGTATGATTCAACGTGAGTAGCTTAAAAATAATACTGGGGTATTAAAATTTATCTCAGGGTAGCCAATAAATTTTAGGCTAGGCTTGAACAACAATTGTTATCTCTGGAGGATATCCATGAAATTGAGTCGTATCGCACTTGCTATGCTTGTTGCTGCTCCACTCGCTGCTGCTAATGCTGGTGTAACTGTTACACCATTAATGCTTGGTTACACTTTCCAAGACTCTCAACACAACAACGGTGGTGACAAAGGTGAGTTAACTAACGGTCCTGAGTTACAAGACGATTTATTCGTTGGTGCTGCTCTTGGTGTTGAACTTACTCCATGGTTAGGTTTCGAAGCTGAATATAACCAAGTTAAAGGTGATCTTGACGGTACTGGCGTTCCTGGTTCTGAATACAAGCAAACTCAAATCAACGGTAACTTCTATGCTACTTCTGATTTGATCACTAAAAACTATGACAGCAAAATCAAGCCATACGTATTGTTAGGTGCTGGTCATTACAAGTACAAACTTGATGACATGTCTTACCACAACAACGAAGAAGGTACTTTAGGTAACGCGGGTGTTGGTGCTTTCTGGCGCTTAAACGATGCTTTATCTCTTCGTACTGAAGCTCGTGGTACTTATAACTTTGACGAAAAATTCTGGAACTATACTGCTCTTGCAGGTCTTAACGTAGTTCTTGGTGGTCACTTGAAACCTGCTGCTCCTGTAGTAGAAGTTGCTCCAGTGGTTCCAGTTGCTCCAACTCCAGTAGAACCAGCTCCACAAGTTCTTACTGAAGATTTGAACATGGAACTTCGTGTGTTCTTTGATACAAACAAATCAAACATCAAAGATCAGTATAAACCAGAAGTTGCTAAAGTAGCTGATGCGTTGAATACATTCCCGAATGCGACTGCTCGTATTGAAGGTCACACAGATAACACTGGTCCACGTAAGTTAAACGAACGTTTATCTTTAGCTCGTGCTAACTCTGTTAAATCAGCGCTTGTAAGCGAGTACAACATTGATGCATCTCGTTTGTCTACTCAAGGTTTCGCTTGGGATCAACCGATTGCTGACAACAAAACTAAAGAAGGTCGTGCTATGAACCGTCGTGTATTCGCGACGATCACTGGTAGCCGTACTGTAACTAAATAATTAATTATTTAGTTAAAAAAAGGCGACTCAATTGAGTCGCTTTTTTATTGGAAATACATATAATTGATCAATATCTAAATAAAACTGAAGCAAAAATCAATAATTATAGGTTAGTCATGAAATACGTGATTCTAGGATTGATGTTGTTGAGTTTAACTGCTTGCACGTCTACGCCCATAAATAGCAATACTGTTTCCATCCAAAAACAATATCCAAACGAAGTAAAGTCTTTGAAACATGGGCTTTCTATATATTTTCAGCCGAAATCGACTGAAATCGATCCGCAATATCGCCCAGCTTTATCAGTTGCTGCACAGTTATTGCAAACCAATAAAAATTTTGTGCTTAATATCGAAGGACATACAGACAGTTCAGGCTCATTGGCTGCCAATAATAAAGTCTCATTGACACGTGCAAATATCGTCAAAGATTATTTAGTGAGTGAATATAAGGTTAATCCTGATCAATTGATTACTCTTGGTTTGGGCCCAACAAAGCCTATCGCAGATAATAAAACTGCGGAAGGCAAAGCAAAAAATAGACGGGTCACTGTTATTTTAAAAATTAAGTAAATTCACAATAGAACTCAATTTTTTTCTATACACGTTATAATGATTTACTCAGATTTTTTAAGTGTTTGGATTGTGAATGAGTCTACAACTTCCTGATGAATTACTGGATTTAGAGGCTAATGGTGGTATTTTTGCGGTCTGGATGCTGATGCAAAATTGTGCTATCCAAGTTGATATTCAAACGCTTGTTCAGCTTTGCAAGCATGATTCTGAAGATGGAACATTTACCATCGGCTTGGCAGTTGGGCTTAAAAAATTAGGTTTTGATGTTGTATTTCATACAGCAGAAGATCCCAATATCCACTTCAAAGAAATTGAGCATTACACAGAGGCAAATCGCCTAGGTTTGGCTATTGAACAACCCTTAACTTATCAAGATATTCAAACCAACATTGAACAGGGTTATGCCATAGTTGTCTATTATGACACCTTAGAAGGGATTGGTAATCACTCCTTGGTGTATTCAATTGATGATCAAGAAATATGTTTTTATGATAGCTTTGATCCAATGCAAAAAAATATTTTTGAACAACAATGCCGGGCTGAAGGTATTTGCCAACAGGTCATCGTCATTCGTGAATATTGTCCTAAGCTCCGATACAGTTAACTTTGCGTTCGATTTCCTCTTTGCAAATCGAAACTCACAAAGAGGAAGTGCTTAACTACAATTAAGACTTAGCCTTTAATACACAATACTTGTTTAAGGGTATGCACCACTTCAATCAAATCGCTTTGATTTGCCATAACTTGATGAATATCTTTATAGGCACTAGGGATTTCATCTACTACGCCTTTGTCTTTACGACACTCAACGCCAGCAGTTTGTGCGATTAGATCTTGCTGATTGAACATGTGTTTAGCTTTCGTTCGACTCATTTTCCGTCCTGCACCGTGTGAACATGAACAGAATGAATCTGGATTGCCTTTGCCTTTTACAATAAAGGATTGCGCGCCCATTGACCCCGGAATAATTCCGTATTCATCAAGCCCTGCACGAATTGCACCTTTGCGGGTAACAAAGACTTCTTCACCAAAGTGAAGTTCTTTTTGCACATAATTATGATGGCAATTAATCGCTTCTTTGGTCATCTGAAAGCTGGGTAATAATGGGCGAATGGCTTCCAAAATTAAACGCATCATTTCACGTCGATTTTCAAAAGCATATTCTTGTGCCCATTCAACAGCTTCAACATAATCATCAAAGTTGCTTGAACCTTCTGCAAAATAGCTCAAATCCTTATCGGGTACATGACCAAAACGGTTTTGCGCTTCTTTTTTGGCACGTTCAATAAAATACGTACCAATCACATTGCCTAAACCACGACTACCCGAATGTAGCATGACCCAAACATCATCATTTTCATCAAGGCAAAGTTCAATAAAGTGGTTTCCGCCTCCTAAAGTTCCAAGTTGTTTCTGCCAAGTGACATCAAAACTGCGTAACATACGTTTTAATGCTGGATGCTTGTCAGTAATTAACTTTAGTTTTTTATCTAAAGGAGAAAGTGTTGATGCTTTGGCTTTAATTTGCTTGTGTATTTCAAATCCAACAGGAACTTTTCTTTCAATTGCGTTACGTAAACTACTCAAGTTGTAGGGAAGTTGAGCAGCTTTTAGACTTAATCTTAAAGCATTCATTCCACAACCAATATCCACACCCACAGCAGCAGGAATGATGGCATTTTTAGTCGGAATCACACTACCTACTGTAGCCCCTTTACCTAAATGTACATCAGGCATGACTGCAATATGCGAGTGAATAAATTGCAGCTGTGACATCTTTCGTAGCTGTGTCAGGCTTTCTTCATCTACATCCGTAGTATAAATTTTTACAGGAACGCCATATTCTGCTTTGGCGTTCAAAATCATTTGTATGCCCATTTTTTCATTCTCTAAGCAAATTATTTTTATTGTCCGAAAGTTTTAAATAAATATTACCCATCCATGACTCGGATTCAATAGGCAATAAAAAACCTAGCGAATGCTAGGTTTGAAACTGACATTCGGACACTTTGATTAAATCAGTGTCCGTGAGTAGACGACGACTTAATCTTAATTCAATGTTTTCTCAAGTTGTTGCATGTCGTACTCCTGTTTATTTTTTGATTCGAAAATCAAAGACCAAAATTCTGTTTGGATATTACCCAATGGGCGCTATTCTATAAATAAAAAAAACTTTGTCAATCCATCCCGCCAATTTTTTTAGATTAAACAGGGGCGTTCAAGCTAAAAAAAATAATAAAGCAGCTCGAAAGCTGCTTTATCTAAATATTCTAATTTATTCTTTTTCCACTGAAATTGGACTGACATCCATTTTGTCATAAGGTACAAATTTAGTTTTATGCTTCCATTTATAACCAAGCCAAATCACAAGGAACAGCGGAATACTGATATAAGTGGACAGCACGCTCATCCATTTTCCTGCAAGAATAGCCTCTGAATTTTGTCCAAGAATAATAATGGCACAGAGAATAAATGCAAACCAAGGACCAAATGGGAAGAATTTTGCTCGATACGCTAAATCTTCCAGTTTGTGACCTTGTGCCAAATAGCCTTTACGGAAGCGATAATGCGAGACTGCAATACCTAACCACACGATAAAACCACACATTCCTGACATATTTAACAGCCACGTAAATACCACACTTTCACCAATAAAGGTGGTCAAGAAACACAGTGCTGCAATTGCAGTCGTGGCATAGAGTGCATTCATTGGCACGCCACGCAGATCGAGTTTAGCGAAAATTCGTGGTGCTTTTCCTTCACGAGCCATATCAAATAACATACGTGTTGATGAATACATGCCCGAATTACCCGCAGACATAATGGCAGTTAAAATCACCGCATTCATTAAGCCTGCTGCAAAAGCTAATCCTGCTTTTTCGTACAATAAGGTAAATGGTGAAAGGGTAATATTACCGTCGCCTTCAGCAGCAAGAGCAAGATTTGGATCTGTATATGCCACCAAGGTACCGATGATAAAAATACATAAAATATAGAATAACAGAATTCGCCAGAAGATCTGTTTGATTGCAATCGGAATGGTTTTCTTTGGATCTTTAGATTCACCCGCAGCAACGCCTACCATTTCAGTTCCCTGAAATGAGAATCCTGCAATCATGGCAACACCGACCAAGGCTTGGAATCCACCCACGAAAGGTGCATCACCAATGGTCCAATTCTTTGTAATTGAATCTGTTGGATCTAACATGATTTTGCCAATCATGAATAAGCCAATCACAATAAAGAACAGGATGGCAATGACTTTGACCAAGGAGAATAAGAATTCACTTTCACCAAAGCCTTTGACGGTTAATGCATTGATAAAGAAGATAATGGCGAGAAAGATTGCACTCCACCAGAATCCAGGAATATCGGGAAACCAAAACTTCATAATGAACTGAACTGCAACCAGCTCAAAAGCAACAGTAATTGCCCAGTTATACCAATAGTTCCAACCCAGAGCGAATCCAAAGCCTTCTTCTACATATTTATTACCATAGGTAAAAAATGCACCTGAAGTTGGGTTGTGAGTTGCCAATTCACCCAAACTGGTCATTAAGAAATAAATCATAATACCAATCAGTACATAGGCAAGTAGTGCTCCACCTGGACCTGCTGTGGCAATGGTTTGACCAGAAGCAAGAAATAATCCTGTACCGATAGAACCGCCAATCGCGATCATGTTTAAATGTCGTGCTCCAAGCTTACGCTGGAGTTGTGGATGATCTGTTTCGCTCATCGTTATTCCTTACTGCTTTTTTGAGTATTGGCGAATAGCACTTTAAAGCCTTGTTGATCGGCTTTTGTAATGCATTGACCAAAGCTCTGCTCAATGAGTAATGGGTAATTTAGGAAGCGGTTTGCCACAATCCATAATTCACCGCCTGATTTTAAATGTCGTCTTGCAGTTTTACATAATGTTTCACTGGCATTGTAGTCGGTTTGAATACCTTGGTGAAACGGTGGATTGCTGACGATGGCATGTAAAAACAATGGCGCATCCTCAATTCCAGTCACTGCTTTTATTTCGAGTTGTTCTAAAGGTAGATGATTCTTTTCAAACGTCATTTGTGTTGAAGCTAAAGCAAAAGCATCAACATCTAAAGCAAAAATACGATTTTTAGGATTGAGTTTTGAGAGAAATGCGCTGATGACCCCCGCACCACATCCAAAGTCAGCAATTTTTCCTGAAGTGACTTGTTTCAAATAAGGCAATAGTACAGCAGTTCCAATATCTAATCGATTTTGACTAAATACACCAGGTAGGGCACAAATGCGAAGATCACCTGAAGGCGTGCTGACATTGTATTCTTGCGCCCATTGTGCGAGCGGTTTCGGAGTCACGGTTTTATCAGTCGTCAATTGCCACATTTGGCAATGACGTGCGCTGTCTAATTTTATGGCTTGACCATAAGGCAATAATTGTTTTGCAGCACGTTCAACACCGCCTTTCTTTTCTCCAACCAAAAAGATTGAAGCGCCGATTGCTAAACGAGCAACCAACTGATGCAGAACATAATTGAGTAATTCTTTGGATTTTGGGACAAAAACAATAGCTTGATCAAAATCAGCCTCTGCCATGTCTGTTCCAAAATGCACGTTGGCTTGTTGGTTTTGGAAATATTGGAACTCATTGTAATTCCAAGTCCAAACACTTGCCTCGATGTCATGAGCTAAATTTGAAAGTAGATCATCCGTTGGTGCATTGACCAATAAAACACGTCCAGAGAGATAGTCATGCTGTCGAATGACAACTTCACTTCTTGGCTCCATATTCACCATCCATCATTAAAATTGAACAATAATGCCCAGTCTAGGCTGGGCATTATAAAGAATTGATTCGTTATTTTTTAGTTTCAGGCAAAACTAAATTTAAAATTAAGGCAGCTAGTCCGCCTGTCGCAACACCAGAACTAAAGATATTGCGTGGTAATTCTGGTAAATGTTCTAAAATTTGAGGAACTTGGGCAACACCTAAGCCAAGTGCAAGTGAAATTGCAATAATCAACAATGCACGACGGTCAAGTTGAATTCCAGATAAAATGTTAATTCCCGATGCTGCTACAGCACCAAACATCACCATGACTGCACCACCAAGAACGGCTTGAGGCACAGCTTGGATGATTCCAGCAACAGCTGGAAATAATCCAAGAATGATGAGCATGATCGCAATCCAAATACCGACAAATCGACTCGCAACACCTGTCAATTGAATCACACCATTATTTTGGGCAAAAACAGAACTTGGAAAGGTATTGAACAGCCCTGCAAGAAATGAGTTTGCACCATTGACCAATACACCACCTTTGATTCGCTCCATCCAAACAGGACCATCAACAGGTTGGTTTGAGATTTTTGAGGTCGCAGTCACATCACCAATTGCTTCTAGAGAGGTCACGAGGTAGATGAATGCCATTGGAATAAACAAACTCCAAGAGAAACTAATTCCAAAGTGCATAGGTGTTGGGATTTGAATTAATGGGGCATCTTTTAAGCCTGAAAAATTTAAATAGCCCATAAAGCCTGCAAGAATATATCCAATCACTAAGGCGATTAAAATTGCAGAACTCTTAATCCAAACCACTTTAAATCGATTGAGCAAGATGATAATCGCCAATACTGTACATGACATAATCAGATTATCTTTGCTTGCAAAAGTGTGGGTGTCCATTGCTTGATAGCCACCCCCCATACTGATAAGACCTTCTTTAATTAAGGTCAATCCAATCAGCAATACCACGATTCCTGTCACCAATGGTGTAATGAGTTTTTTCACCCAAGGTAAAATGCGTGATACACCCATTTCGATAAATGAACCTGCGATCACCACACCAAAAATAGAAGCCATGACTGCTTCAACTGGAGTACCCGCTGCTACCATTGCAGAACCAATCCCAATCATTGGTCCAATAAAGTTAAAGCTTGTACCCTGTACGATCAATAAACCTGCACCAAAAGGTCCAATTTTTTTGCATTGTAAAAAAGTAGCTACCCCTGAAATCACCAAAGACATCGATAAAATCATGTTGGTGTCTTGAGGCGATACGCCTAGTGCTAAACAAATGAGTAAACCCGGGGTCACAATTGGAACGATAATCGCCAATAAGTGTTGTAAAGCAGCAAAAAATGCGATAAGTGGTTTTGGACGATCATTTAAACCATAAATAAGATCGATTTGACCCTGTTTTTGATCGGAAGAGGTATGAGAATCAGACATGGTACAGAAAGAGGAAGCTGCGAGATGGCGCTATTCTAATCGCTTTACACACTATTACAAAATAAAAAGCCAGCAGTTGTGAAAAAAACTTGTAACTGTCAATAAACTGTCACTACTAAAAGTTATCTTTTTTCTGTATAATTTGCCCTCAAATTTAAAGCGTATCGAATTTACATGTCTGATATTAAAACTCTCCGTAATATTGCCATCATCGCGCACGTCGACCATGGTAAAACGACTCTAGTAGATAAACTTTTACAACAATCAGGTGCACTCGGTGACCGCGCGGGTGAGATTGAGCGTGTTATGGATTCGAATGCGCTTGAGTCTGAACGTGGTATTACCATTCTTGCAAAAAACACTGCAATCAAATGGTTAGACAAACGTACAAACACTGAATACCGCATTAACATCGTTGACACCCCGGGACATGCTGACTTCGGTGGTGAAGTTGAACGTGTAATGTCTATGGTTGACTGTGTACTTCTTTTGGTTGATTCACAAGAAGGTCCAATGCCTCAAACTCGCTTTGTAACTCAAAAAGCGTTTGCGCGTGGTTTGAAGCCAATCGTGATCATCAACAAAGTAGACAAGCCAAGCGCTCGTCCAGACTGGGTGATCGATCAAGTATTCGATTTGTTTGATAACTTAGGCGGTAGCGACGAACAGTTAGATTTCCCAGTTGTTTATGCTTCTGGTCTTCGTGGTGTTGCTGGTCCATCTCCAGAAGAACTTGCTGAAGATATGACCCCGTTGTTCGAAACAATCGTAGATATTGTTGAACCACCTTCAGTTGATGTTGATGGTCCATTCCAAATGCAGATTTCTTCACTTGACTATAATAGTTTTGTGGGTGTAATCGGTGTGGGTCGTATTCAACGTGGTTCAGTAAAAACCAATACACCAGTGACTGTGATCGATAAAGATGGCAAGACACGTAATGGTCGTATCTTAAAAATTATGGGTTACCATGGTCTTGAGCGTGTAGATGTAGATTCAGCTCAAGCAGGTGATATCGTATGTATCACTGGTTTAGATGCATTAAACATTTCTGACACGATCTGTGATCCTAAAAATGTTGAAGCTTTACCTGCATTGTCTGTAGATGAACCTACAGTTTCGATGACTTTCCAAGTAAACAACTCACCGTTTGCGGGTAAAGAAGGTAAATTTGTAACTTCACGTAATATCCGTGAACGTTTGGATCGTGAGTTGATTCATAACGTTGCTTTACGTGTAGAAGATACTGACAGCCCAGACCGTTTTAAAGTATCTGGTCGTGGTGAACTTCATCTTTCAGTATTGATTGAAACAATGCGTCGTGAAGGCTTCGAGATGGGTGTTTCTCGTCCGCAAGTGATCATGAAAGAAGTTGATGGCGAAATGCAAGAGCCATACGAGAACGTAACATTTGATGTTGAAGAACAGCATCAAGGTTCTGTTATGGAGCAAATGGGTAACCGTAAAGGTGAGTTGACCAATATGGAAGTTGACGGCAAAGGTCGTATCCGTATTGAAGCAACTGTTCCATCTCGTGGTTTGATTGGTTTCCGTTCTGAATTCTTAACCATTACTTCTGGTACTGGTATCATGACTTCAAGCTTCTCGCATTATGGTCCTGCGAAACAGGGTGCAGTTGCGAAACGTCAAAATGGTGTGTTGATCTCTATGGTTAACGGTACTTGCTTAGCGTTTGCATTGTTCACTTTACAAGACCGTGGTCGTCTGTTTGCTGAACCACAGTTAGAAGTGTATGAGGGTATGATCGTAGGTATGAACTCTCGTTCAGACGACATGACTGTGAACCCAACTAAAGCGAAACAGTTAACTAACATGCGTGCATCTGGTACAGATGAAGCATTAACGTTGACACCTGCTATTAAATTCACGCTTGAACAAGCATTAGAATTTATTGAAGATGACGAATTAGTTGAAGTTACACCTAAATCTGTTCGTATTCGTAAAAAATTCTTAACTGAAAATGAACGTAAACGTGCTTCTCGTGGCTAAGTGTTTTAACTAGGAATAATTTCATTTCTAGAAAAAAAACCGCAATTTTTTAATAAATTGCGGTTTTTTTATATAAATGTAAAAGGCTTTTGGTTTTTAACAAAAAACGAGTAAATTAAGCGGAAATGTACATGGAAACATAATGTATACTTCGTCACATAAAAAATACCTAAAATTGGCTTGGAGTTAAAATATGAGTATTCTTTCAGAATTCAGAGAGTTCGCCATTAAAGGCAACATGATGGATATGGCAATTGGTGTCATCATCGGTGGGGCATTTGGTAAAATTATTGACTCATTGGTCAAAGACGTGATCATGCCATTGATCTCTGTAATCACAGGGGGCGGTGTAGATTTCACACAAAAATTTATTGTATTGGGGGACAACCCGAATAATTTAACTTCATTAGATGCTTTACAAAAAGCAGGTGTGAATGTTTTAACCTATGGTAACTTCATCACGATCTTCTTAAACTTCCTGATTTTGGCTTGGGTTGTATTTCTGTTGGTTAAATTCCTTAATAAAATCCGTAAACCTGCTGAAGCTGCGCCTGCTGCAACACCTGAAGATATTGAATTACTCCGTGAAATTCGTGATGAATTGAAGAAACGTCCGCAAGCCTAATAAATTGGTTTGAAGTTGCAGGATTATATATTTTTAAATGGTTTTAGAAATATAAAATGATTGTAAAGAAACGAATTGAAACGGTACGATTAAGTACCGTTTTTTATGCGAGAACATAAAAAGGATGATGGCTATGGTAAAAAAAAGCATAGGGATAGTGATCACACTCATGGCTTTATCCGCTTGTTCTGAGCATCCAAAAGAACAACAGGCGGTAGAAAAGGCTCAGGCTGAACGTGCAGATCAAGCGCAAGCTGCAAGTGGTTTGACGTTTAGTGATATGCCGAATGAACAGACCACGTATGCCACCATTGAAACAGATTCAACAGATGAAAATGAAGCACTGTTACTTGCTTTGGAAACACGGTTGTTAAAGGCTAATTTTGAATTTATTGAAAAAGACAGTGGATCATCATGGTCGGAAAATGATTGTACGCTCAACAAAGTCATACAAGTAAAAGGCGAAGGAATTCGTTCATATAAAGCCGTCAGTAAAGAAAAATTAGGTGATGATCAACAGTATCGTCCAGATTTTGTCTTGTTGGTGTTTAGTTTTAAAGATGAAGCGACAGCTGAACAAAGTTTTAAAATGCTGGAATCAGCCGTTAATTCGGCAGGAGGTTACTGCAATGGTAAATCGCCTGAAAATATTGTCAGAAATGGCAATGAAATTTTTTACTTTACGACCAGAGCAGAGATGTTTAGGACGTATATTGATGATTATGCGAAGTTTGTCCATGAGTTTAAACCTGAACAAGGTGATTCAAATATATAAAAGAGTTTAAATTCATGAGAATAGCTCAGATTTTTATTTTTTTGGCGAGTTTTCTAATCTATGGATGCCAAGCCCATGTTAAAGTTGATGAAAATTTTATTAAGCAGTTCAGCCCAGAAATACGCCCTCAAGTAACCTTGATGTGTGAACAATATGATTCTAATGATCAGGTTCAAGGAGTTTATTTTAGTCACTACGCATTTGGTTTATATACCTTTATTGGAATTAAAAACAACAGATTTGAAATATTAAGCTTTGATGATGTCAAGTATTCTTCTATGGATAAAGTTTCAAATATTGAATCGCAAACAGGTCAATATATAAAACGAAATGACCAAATCATTTTAAAAACGGAAAAAATGACTAAGTCAGACCCCTTGGCAAACCAAAGTGCAGATTTTGAAAACTTTATTTATTTGCGAAACTCTCAAAGTGCATTTCTAATTAAAGATATTGAGGATGTAGCCAGTTCAATGTCATGGTCACAAACAATGGGAAGTGCGCGTTCGCAATTTAAGAAGATTCATTGTCATATTCAGGATTATCATCATTATAAAGGTGATGAAGAACCATCACCATCTTATCAAGCATTGCCTAAACGCTTTAAAGCACTTGTGTTTGATCAACCTTTGCATTTGACAGTAAAGTCTGCGGAAGACATTTCAAAGTCATTAGAGCGAAATGATGATTCCGAAACAGTTATAGAGCAAACAGTTCAAATTCTAAGTGGCAATACTCAGAAGTTATTTATAAACCAGCCAATCTGTATTATTCAAGGGCAAGGTAAAGGATTATATGGATATATCAATCAACCAAGTCAGCCCCTTACTACAGCATGGATGAGTTTTGAGCAAGGTAAAAGTACGGGAATTGCCAGACAAGGCGATATCATTTCAACTTCATACCAAGAATGTAAATCTTTAAACTAAAAATCCATACGAAATTTAATTTCAACCAAATGAAAACCAAATTGACTTTTTACAGGTCCATGTAGGATATGTTCAGCTGCAGTAAACACCAATTTATCAATCACAGGAACAAGCTGTCCTTTTTTCACTTCACCCAGTTCACCACCACGTTTAGCTGAATTACACGTTGAATGTTGTTTCGCAATTTTGGCAAAATCAGCGCCATCATGGATCTTCTTCTTGAGCTGCTCTGCAAGATCTTTGTCTTTGACGAGAATATGTCGAACGATTGCAGTTTTCATTTACTTTTTCCTCGTGTCTTTTTAGTCGTATCTTTGGTTCGCTTAAGTGGTTGGCATTGGGGGCAAAAAACACTGGCTCTTTGTCCAAGTTTTAGATTTTCCAAAGTCGTTTCACAGTTGATACACATTTCACCTGCGCGACCATATGCCAACAAAGTTTGTTGAAAATAGCCATTTTCACCCATCGCATTGCTATAATCTCGTAAAGTTGACCCACCCAAATCAATTGCTTGCTTTAGGATTCGTTTAATTTCAATCACCAAATTTTGAACTTGTAGCTTTGATAAGCTTGACGCAGGTTGGGCAGGGTGAATACCCAAATTAAATAAGCTTTCAGTTGCATAGATATTTCCTACACCAACGACGATATGGTTATCCATGATTGCAACTTTTGTGCCGACATTTTTATTTTTTAATTTTTCAAACAAATATTCAGCATTAAATTCATCACTTAAGGGCTCAGGACCTAAAGTATCAATAAGTTTGCTTTGGCTTTGTTCATTCAGCCAAATAATGCAGCCAAATCGGCGTGGATCATGATAGCGCAATTGCATATCTTCAAATTGAATAATGAGGTGATCGTGCTTTCTCATTTCATCTGACTCATCACAAATTCTAAAGCTGCCTGACATCCCTAAATGCCAGAGCATTGTATGACGTTCGAACTCAGCCAAAATATATTTGGAACGACGAGTTAAACCAATGAGTTTTTGACCTTGAAGTTGCTGAATATCTTCTGGAATTGGCCAACGTAAGCGAGATTCACGGACTTGGACATACATCACTTTCTGATCGATTAAGGGAACTAAGCTGGTTTTAGTTGTTTCAACTTCAGGTAATTCAGGCATGCATGTGTCGTATTGGGATAAGAGCTCATTATTGTATGCAAGAATTGGATGGCTTTAAAGTGCGATACTGTTAGTCCTACGACTTTAGGTTGAACCCATAAGATAAATCGCAGAATGACGCGTTAGCGTGTTTGATAAGCTTTTGTTAATTAAAATAAAGTTTATTGATAAAATAAAGTTTTCCGATTGATAAAAAATATCTGATAGTTATATGTAAAAAAATGTGTAAATTTCTAGTAAATAATCTCTATAAATAATTTGGATTCTCCATAGTATTTTAGGCGTGATTGTGATTTTAAAATATGATTTTTATATTAATTTTATAAGGATCAAAAGTTTGAAATTAACAAAATTATCTGTATTCATTCTGCTCCAAATTAGGCTGCCCCATGAAAAAAATTGCTTATCCTTTATTGGCAATCTCTACTTTTACCATGATGTCTGTTGCATCGGCTGAAGATGCTTTTGACCTGCATGGATCAACCATGACAGGGGACTGGAATGGTACACGTACTGAGTGGGCTGAAAAAGGGATCAAATTCGATGGTACGATTGCCATGGATGGTTCATATCTCGCTGATGGTGGTTATGATGCACATCAAGCACCAACCTTTGCAACCCAGTTTGGTCTTGGAACTACTTTGGATATGACGAAATTAGCAGGTTGGAGTGATGTTACGATTCGTGCTTTAGTCACAGCACGTCAAGGGGAAAGCACATCATTAAGAGGGATTCAGGCACCTGATGCACCACAATGGGCAAACTCTCAAGCCAACTGGGGACGAGGTAATTCAGGAAGTCGTTTGAGTGAGCTCTATATTGAGAAGAATTTTAAAGAACAAGGGCTCAGTATTCGTGTGGGTCGAATGGGTTTGGGGACTGAATTTAATACCATGGCTTGTGATTTCCAAGGTAATGCATTCTGTGCTGCACAAATGGGGAAATGGCAAGGTAAGCTTTGGTATAACACACCCGTTTCACAATGGGGCGGACGTTTGAAGTATCAAATCAATCCTGAGTTATTCGCACAAGTCGGTGTTTTTGAATACAACCCAGACAATGCTTTGGAGCGTCAAGGCTGGAACTTGGATACCAAACATGCTGATGGTGTAAATATTCTTTCTGAAGTGGTGTGGTCACCAAAGCAAGGTTTCAATGCTTTACCAGGCAGTTATCGCTTTGGTACGCTTTACAATACTGCTGACGAGGCAAAAAATCAGTACGATGTGGCTTATAAAGCAGGAACTAAGGCTGAAGATCGTACATATGGCGGCTGGATTGCCTTTGAACAGCAATTGACCTCAGCAGGTGAGGGCAAACGAGGTCTACATAGCTTTGGTAATTTTACTGTACATGATCGAACGACAACAGCGGTAAGTGATTCACAACAACTGGGTTTAAAGTATTATGGACTATTTGAAAGCCAACCCAACGATATTCTAGGCTTAGCCGTCAATAGAGTACATTTGAACGATCGTTATACGGATTATGTGAATAATAGTCGCTTAGGCACAAATTTAAGACAGCTGAATGAAGATGCAGAGTATAATGTTGAGTTAAATTACTCATATTACCCTGCCAAATGGTTCATGCTTCGTCCTTTAGTGCAGTATGTGGTGCATCCTGGTGCAACCAATCAGGTCGACAATGCACTGGTCATTGGCTTGGGGTCTAAAATTATTTTCTAAAATTATTTTCTGCAATCACCCGAGGAAACCTAGATGTAAAGAGTGAAACATTTAAAAATTAATACCACACTACTTTGTTTAATAGTCTGTATTTCCCAGAACATCTATGCTGAATCGGAATCTCAGGGTTCGACTCAGCAACTCCCCACCATTAAAGTTGAAGCAACACGCTCAGACACGAGCATACTCAATACGCCTGCATCTGTTTATCGTATAGACCAACAACAAAATCAAAATAATATGGGAGTGAACCTCACTGAAACTCTCAAAGGCATTCCGGGCTTACAGCTCAATAACCGTGAAAATTATGCGCAAGATTTACAACTGTCCATGCGTGGCTTCGGTGCACGTTCAACCTTTGGTGTCCGTGGTATCCGTTTGTATGTGGATGGTATTCCTGCAACCATGCCCGATGGACAAGGTCAGACGTCAAATATTGATTTAAGCAGTTTGGATCATATTGAAGTACTGGGTGGACCTTTTTCATCACTCTATGGAAATTCTTCAGGTGGGACGATTCTAACGACGACCAAAGAGGGAACAGGGCGCGATTCGATTGAGTTAGGATACTCAGGTGGAAGTAACAATAAAGGGCGTGCTGATATTGTTTTACAAGGTGGTGCCGATAAAGCCAATGAGCCAAGTTATGTGATTAGTTCTTCGTATTTTGATACTGATGGCTATCGTGATCATAATGCAGCAAGAAAAACCTTGAGTAATGCTAAACTCACTTGGGATTTAGATGACGGCTCAAAAATTAATTGGATCACCAACTATGTTAATATTCATGCGGATGATCCACAAGGTCTCAGTCGGGATCAATGGAAGCAAAACCCTAAACAAGTGAATGATAGTAAAAATATCTATAATGTGCGCAAAGATATTAATCAGACACAAACAGGTGTTAATTGGACCAAGCCCATCAACGACCAAAATGAAATTTATTCAATGGCTTATTTAGGTCATCGAGAGGTCACACAATATCAATCTATTCCGAATACTGCTCAAAAGAATCCTCGTCATGCAGGTGGTGTTATTGATTTCTCTAGAGATTTTTATGGTGCAGATTTACGTTGGACAGGTAAAGAGCTTTTGCCCAACACGCGTATCAGTTTAGGGCTTGCTTATGATGCCATGAATGAAGATCGCCAAGGATATGAAAATTTTGATGCCAATGGTCAATATGGAGTAAAAGGTAAGCTACGCCGTGATGAACGAAATACTTTATGGAATTTAGACCCTTATCTTCAGGCGGCTTGGCATTTTTTACCAACTGTACGGCTAGATACAGGATTGCGTTATAGCAATGTCCATTATGAATCTAAAGATCATTACATCACAAGCTCTAATGGCAACGATAGTGGGCAAACAGATTATAAAAAATTACTTCCATCAGCTGCTTTGACATGGGAAATTACGCCTGAGATTAGCAGTTATCTCAGCTATGCCAAAGGATTTGAAACACCAACTTTCACTGAAATGGCTTATCCAACCAGTGGAACTTCAGGGATAAACTTTGCACTGAAACCTTCGACCAGTGATAACTATGAACTGGGTTTAAAGGCACAAAATCAATTGGGTAATTTCACGGCTGCAGTTTTTCAAAGCAATACACGAGATGATATTGTTTCTGCCGGTTCTGTGGATGGTCGAGCGACCTATCAAAATGCAGACAAGACATTACGTCAAGGCGTTGAATTATCTTGGAATAAAAAATTATGGAAAGATATTACTGCACAAGCCAGTTATAGCTTCCTAGATGCAACATTTGATGCCGATATCCCAAATACAGATCCGAAAAAAGTCATCCAAAGTGGAAACTACATTCCCGGTATTGCTAAAAATCAAGCCTTTATTGGACTTGGTTGGCTTCCAGAAAGTGGTTTAAATGCTGGGGTCGATGTTCGTTATATGGATAAAATCTATGTTGACGATCTCAATACAGATACTGCACCAAGTTATACAGTCACCAGCCTAAATGTCGGTTATATCTGGAAAAACAAAGATTGGAAAGTCCGTAGTTTTGCTCGAGTCGATAATTTATTCGACAAAAACTATGTTGGCTCAGTTATTGTAAATGATGGTAATGGGCGATTCTTTGAACCTGCAGATGGTATTAACTGGAGTGCCGGTTTGAGTGTCACCAAACAATTTTAATTCGCTGGGAAAGTAATTTATGTCTGCTCAACCGAAGTTATTTGAATCCATTCAATTTGGCTCGCTCGCACTGAGCAATAAAATAATTATTGCACCAATGTGTCAATATTCTGCAACTAATCAAGGTGAAATCACGTATTGGCACGAACAGCAATGGGCAAATTATGCTTTGTCAGGTGCAAGCTTGTGTATTGTTGAAGCGACTGCGGTTCAAGCAGAAGGACGTATCAGCTATGCAGACCTTGGTTTGTGGAATGATATTCAACGAGATCAAATAAAGGCTTTATTGAATAAAGTAAAAACGATAGCGCCAACGCCTTTTGGCGTACAACTTGCACATGCAGGTCGTAAAGCCTCAACGGATAAACCATGGTTGGGGAAAGGGCAAATTGCAGCAGATCATGCGCATGGTTGGCAGACAGTTTCTGCCAGTGATATTGCATTCAACATTGAAGATGTTGCACCACACGCATTAACGCTTGATGAAATACAAGCCATCATTGATGATTTTGCTCAGGCTGCAATCCGGGCTGTTGAGGCAGGTTTTTCATTGATTGAAATCCACGCAGCCCATGGCTATTTGCTACATCAATTTATGTCGCCATTGTCGAATTATCGTACGGATCAATATGGTGGCAGTTTTAAAAATCGTATTCGCTTAACTTTAGAGGTTTTTCAAGCCATTCGAAATGCAGTGCCTGCCAATTATCCTATAGGTGTACGTCTTTCAGCAACGGACTGGATGGATGCTGAAAATGGTTGGAACATTGAGTCGAGTATTGGTTTATCAAAAGCCTTGGCACAGTTGGGAGCGGTCTATATCCATGTTTCTTCAGGCGGCTTACATGCTCAACAAAACATCAAGATTGGTGCAAACTATCAAGTGCCATTTGCCAATGCAATTAAACAACAGGTGAATATTCCAGTAATTGCTGTCGGGTTGATTACCGAGGCTGAACAGGCTGAACAGATTCTTCAGCAGGGTGAGGCAGATGCAATTGCATTGGCAAGAGCAATCTTGTATGACCCACGTTGGCCATGGCATGCTGCAGCAAAACTGGGCGCTCACATTTCGATTGCACCCCAGTATTTACGTTGTCAGCCTCATGGAATAAAGGATTTGTTTTCAGCATACTGATGACATCACAGTTTTGCGTAATCTATTATTCTTTTAAAGTATTTATATTCATCAAAGATATATTCTAGGATATATCTTTATTTACAAGTTCTGGAAAAGGAACGGTTTAAATGATTTTTTCGGTAATTTTTCCAGTATTTTTCTTGTTATTTCTGGGTTTTATCTCTGTCAAAATCCAATTAATAAATAAAGCACAGATCATAGCCTTGAGCGCTTTTGTGATCAAAATCGCTTTGCCTGCTTTGCTCCTTCATGCCTTAGCTTCAAAAGATCTGCATGAAATTTGGTATCCTGCATACTTCTTTGTCTATGCCAGTGTCACTTTTGCCTTATTTATTCTGGCTTTCTTCATAGGGCAGAAAATTTTTAAAAATCATTTTACCCATGCCTCAGTGTTTTCATTGGGGGCTTCCATGTCCAATACAGGACTATTGGGTGCTGCAATTTTAACTTTGCTCATGGGCAGTGAGGCCATGATTTACATCTCTTTGGTGGTCATCATCGAAAGTGTTTTTCTCGTGCCATTAATGCTGACTTTGGCTGAAATTGGACGCCAACGACAAGCCAATTTAGTCGCTATCTTAAAAATAACTTTTATAACCTTACTAAAAAATCCGCTATTTCTATCGGTAATGATTGGCATGAGTTGCGCAGTTTTCAATATACAGATTCCACATCTGTTAGATTCAGTTTTTGCTATGCTTGGGCAAACAGCTTCGCCACTGGCACTCTTTATTATTGGCGGGGGAATGGTGGGGCTCACTATTCAATCCTTTAATCTGCAAACCATTTATCTTGTGGTCTCAAAAAATATTTGTATGCCGATCTTGGTCTATTTGGGCTTTACCCATTTTACGGACTTAGATCAAAAAATGATTTATGCAGGTACATTAATTGCAGCTTTGCCGATGCCTTCGATCTTTGGAATTTTTGGACAGATTTATGGTTTGAATGAAAAAGCACTAACGCCGTTGATGATCAGTACATTTTTGAGTTTTATGGTTGTGAGTGTTTTGATCGGTGTATGGTGGTAAAGCACACATAAGCGTGTGCTTTACCCTTTGGCAGATTATTTTTTCGGAGCAGCAACTTTTGCTGGCGCTTTAGCTTTCTCAGCAATTAACTTATTGACCACTTCTAGGGATTCTTTCGCTTTAGGCACATTATTTTTTGCTAACTCAGCGAAAATCTTTTGCGCTTCAGGTAAGTTTTGATCAATGATATTGCCGTTGGTCAGCATATTTCCTACAGCCATTAATGCAGGAATATAGCCTTTTTTGGCTAAGTTTTGAATTTCATTGAGACCTTGATTCACCGTAGCTGCATTTTTCTTTTTTAAACCATCTGTAATGTCATAGAGGGCTTTGGCATGAATCGCAGGTGCAAAATCTTTTTTCACTAAAGGATCAAGTTTTTGTAAACCCAGCTTGTCTGATGCAGGCGTACCCTCTGCAAATAATAAAACAGCCAATTCTACAGTCGCGTCATCAAAACCTTGAGATGATGATTTCTCTAAGTATTCACGAACTTTCTTTTCATCTTTGCTTAAACCTAACTGTCCTACAGCATAGCTTTGAGCCAACACATAACTTGCAACTGGATAGCCTTTTGCTGAAGCATCCTGATAATATTTCAATGCTTTTTTATCATCTTTGGCAGTACCTTGCCCAGTTTGGGTTAAATAGCCTAAGTTATATAAGGCTTGTGCATTGCCTGTTTTAGCGAGGCGGTCTAATTCTTGATAGGCTGCTGGGTAATTTTTTGCTTGAATGAGTTCTTGTGCCTTCGCAAAAGCAGGATCAACATTACTTTTAGGCGCATCAGCAGCAAATGCTGAAATACTAGATAAACTCAAAAGTGCTGCAATAAGTGTTTTTTTCATTTTGAAACGGTACCTGATTTTAATTTCAACATAATTCCATTTATGGTGTCAGAATGGATTGATGACATTTTTAATCATAATTTGAAAATTAATAATGTAAACATACCAATTGTATTTGTTGGTGCATTTATGTTTTAGATTTTTTGTAGATAAGCATAAATTAAGCATGTTTTAAAGTTATTCTTGCAGAAGAAATGAAAATCATTGCTTCTGCTTTTCGAAAAAATTATTTAACTGCTTTTAACAATAACTCAATTTCACCTGCATCACGTGCACCTGAAATACGTGTTCCATCTTGTAAGAAGAAAGTTGGCGTACCATCTACATTCAGCGTTTTAGCCAAAGCGATATTCTTTTCTACAGGGGTGGTGCAAGATTTGGTTGAACTTGGTTGTTTTTTATCAAGGGTATAATCTTGCCATGCTTGGTATGGGTTTTTAGCGCACCAAATTTGTTGCGAGACATTTTCAGCGTTAGGATGTAAACGTGTGATTGGGTATAAGAATAAATAAATCGTCACGTTGTCGACATTTTTTAATTCTTTTTCAAGATGTTGGCAATAAGGACAATCGGGATCACTAAACACATAAATGGTACGTTCACCTTTGCCTTTGACATGCTTAATGGCTTGTTTTAAAGGTAATGATTTGACATCAATACTTTTTAAAACCTGTTCACGTTCAGCAGTTAGATTCTTTTGTTCTTTTAAATCAATCAAATTACCGACAAAGAAATATTTCGCTTCTTCATTGGTATAGACAATACGCCCCCCCATATAAACTTCATAAACATCTTTGATCGGCGAGTTCTGTACCGATTTCACTTCAATTTCAGGATATTTAGTTTTTAAGTTTTGTTCTAATGTTTTGATGTCCGCATGTGCAGAAGTAAAGCTGAAAATACTTAAACTGAGAAGAGATAACCAAATTTTCATGATAAAACTCGAAATAATAATATCGATATTGTGCACTCAATGGTACTTAAAAATATATTGAGATCATGTAATTGAGATTAAAAAATCTCACTCAAACCTGTTGTTCATTTTTTCAAAATGCTGTGAATACCATGTTGTGCCAATTGCTGTTGTAATTGTTCAATATACTGATTTAATTCTGCTTGAGAATCTACATTTAAACTCAACTTTGAACTAAAGTTGAAGCTCATTGAACGTTTGCCATTGTGTTGTACAATTCGGAAATGACCAATATAGCCTTTTGTATGTGTTGTTCTGTTTATACTAAATTCCACCTGTTGAATCTGCGCTATAGGATAAGCAGTCAGCATCAAATTGCTGACAATCAATTTATGATTTCGAATGTAAAATGGGGCAAAATTTAAATTAAACCTTTTAAATAACCAAATCAAAGCACTGAAAATAACAACAAAGATGAGGGGAGCAATAAAACCCCAATATTTGTCCGAGCGGTTCTCTGTCTTCGCCTCAACCAAAGTTATGTGTTTGGCTTCAACCATCTTCTGTTCATCAATCCACTGACGAATATCGTCTGTACGTGGTTGAGTTTTTAGTAAACTTTGAATGGTTTGCGGGTCACGAATATGATAAACCGTGGCTCGAATCAGTTGGCTGTCACCAAGCTGGTCGAAATAATAAAAAGCATTGCCATTTTTCCATACGCTACCGCTGTTGTAATTCACGTTTCCCAGTCGTTGCCAAGTCGAAACTTGTGGCTCATCTAATTTTAAAATACGCGTTACTCTGGAGGAAGATGAACCTTTGCTACTTCGATATTCACGGGCTTGTAAGTAGAGAAGTTGCTGACCATTCGAAAAAATTGCAGGCGCAATTTCTTTAAAGGATTGCCCTAAAAATGGATTATCCCCAGCACGTACCATTTTTTCTTTATTTACATCAAAATAATAGATGCCCGTGTCGTTATAAAATAACGCATGATTGCTGTGGTCACCATATTTGCTGAGCAGATGATAAGGTGCAAATTGTGGATCAAAGGCAAATTGATTGACATAAACCATGCCATCAATCGGATTGAATAAATAGCTTTGATTGTTAGAGTTCTCTATATCAAGGGTATAAAGCTTTTGATTGTCCTTTAAGCTAAGTCGTGTGTTGTTGAAGTATACGTTCGTACCATCTGCCCTAAAAATATGATTTTCTTCGCCAGAGACTAAGCGTAATTGATGAGAGTGAGCATCTGGAAGTAATTTTCCACGATAATAGGTCAATATTCCGTTACTGGCTGTATCAATGTCTGCATTGACTAGATAAGGTTGATCACCCTGTTCCAGTTTAAAATAAGGATAAAGATAACTTTGTGGTTTTGAACCAATGCCAAAATTTTGTAGTATGATTTGAAAAACTTCTTGAATCACAGATAAATTTTCATTTCGCTCAGTCATCGGTGAACAATACCAAGTCTCTTTTCCATCTGTGAAATAACTGTTGCCGATAGTCTTCAGTTTTTGCGGTTGTACACCTTTTAAAAGAATGTTGCCACAGTAGACATTTTTTTGATCTGCACCAAGTTGTCGGTATTGGTAATGGTCATTTGGCAAATAAAATGTTTTTGCATCTGCTTCGCGAATGAGGTAATCACCATTACTCGGTACTGAAGCATAAATTTGGTTGTTATATTTTTCAAATACTCCCATTTTCTCGCTGGTTGCATCAAAAGGTATGGTATTTGAATCTGGACCTGAACATCTAAATAAAAAGCTCAAGCTCAACAGAAGCCCCAAAGCTGTTAAGAGGAGAGTAATGGTTCGAAGGATAGAAAAAACATTGAAGGGATTCTGCATTATTCGCTTTATTTTTTTATTGTGATCAGTCCTCATGACAAGATCATTCTAATTTATTTTTTACCTATTCAGTAGCGAATTAAGTAGAGAATTGTGCAGATTGCTTGTAGCACTATATTTTCATTTAAGGCAAATAAGGCAACATGCTCTCTTTCAAAAGCTCGATTAATGCTTCATCCATGTAGGGATATTCATCCGGAATGTCCAAAACAATCACTTTTTTGTGTTGTAGTGGTTGAGGGAATTTTTCTTTGATGTTTTGTTTGTGCTTTTGCTCCATCACAAAAATCATATCTGCCCAAGCGATATCTTTGAGAGAGATCGTATGTTTGGCATGTTTGCTTGTTCCAGCAGAACGAGTTGCAATGCCATAGCCCACTGCAAAGATACGCTCAGCAGTGGGACTACGCCATTGATTACGACTACATATAAAAAGGCTGTTCAATCAGCGATCATCCAAAACTCATATTGTGCTTGTTTTCGTCTTTTTGCCGAGGAAACACGCGGGTATTCAATCCCAAGTTGTTTGGAGCGAGATCTTTTGAGTGATCTATTCCAAAGCATTTTCCAGTCTTTTTCAGGTTTCCACAGGGTTGAGGTATGTCTACAATCTCGACCACGATGTAAAAAATTGACTTTACGTCTCCATGCGCGGTTTCTGTTTATATCGTTTGCAAATAATTGTGATGTAATGTCCATAGGATAAAACTCATGAGTTGATCGGGTTCAGCAGCCGCGATAACACATGATGGAATTATTTTATAAGTATTTATTGATCCAGACAAGTTGTAAGTATGTGCTGATCAGCACTTTGAACAGACTTAAATGAATTGAAACGTTATAATTGTCATTCAATTGAAGTGATGAGAAAACCATGTTTATTAAAGCGATTAAGCGTAATTATGACAAAATTAGTCAGGACGAAAGTATTGCTGACGAAGACAAGATTGATGCGCTGCTGATCAAGTTAGGTGGTGAGTTTCTTGTGAGTCAAGATGATCGTGTCTATTGCTTTGAAAAAGACGGTTTAACTGCAAAATTTGATGCAAAACATGCCCGTGCTTTTCATTTTAAGGAATATGTCTGTAAGGACATGAATAAACTGTTTCATGGTTTTTAAATAGAATTTAGCCGCTCAGGCTTAACGGTTACCAAGAGCCTGATGCGCCTCCACCCCCTGAACTACCTCCAGAACTTCTACTGCTACCCGATGATGAACTGGAGCTAGAGGAAGATGAGCTACTGCTTGATGAACTAGAAGAAGAACTCGAAGAAGATGAGGATCGTGTAAACTTTGAGGGGATTATTTTAAACCATTCTTGATATTCAGCAGGATAATAATGTTGATAAGGCTTGGCTATCGAATAAATGAGTGTCCAAATCAAAAGCAAGATGAATGGACAGAAAATAAAAAACATCAATACGGGAATCCAACTGTTTGGCAGAAGAAATGCCAATATAATTGGAATACCGATCAATAAAACAGCATATTTCTTTGGAATCTTTTCAGGTAAAGTCGATAATTTCATCAGTTTATAGATATTTTGATAATGATTAAATTTAGCGACTAGCCAAAGGACGAAAACGTACAAGCCAAAAAGCAAAAAGAAATTTAGTCCTGTAACAATCCAACAAAATAGATGGTGAATAGGCAAAAATACGATTAAAAATAAAGGAATTCCTTTGATTCGAATTTGCTGTTTTTTAAACGTTTGATAAATTGGCGAAAAATAGATGACTAAAATACAACTCACCATAATATTCCAAATAAAAACAATGAAATAGTTGATAAAGTGCTTTGATGGTTGGTCTAAGTGTATGACATACGGACTTTCTTGCTGTGGCGTAGCATAATGATATGTGCTTTGCGGTGTCGTATAAGGAGTAGATTTTTGTTCAACGTCGTGAAGTTTGGGTATGTCTATGATTAAGTTGGGTAATTGACCAAGTTCATTCTGTGCGAGTGCGATACCTGTATAGTATTCATCATTTTTAAAATGCGGTGCGAGAATATTTCGAATAATGCGACCAGATTGTATATCTGTTAGATCACCCTCTAAACCATAGCCAACCTCAATTCGCATTTTTCGATCATCTTTGGCGATCAGTAACAACACGCCATTATCTTGTCGAATATTACCGATTTTGATGGTGTTAAAAATATCATTTGCCACATGCTCGATTGAATCGCCACTTAAAGTGGAAATCATTAATATCTTAAGGTCGATATTTTTTTGTTTAAAAATAACTTCATTGTTCTGCTTGAGCTTTTCAATCTCAGCGGTAGTTAATGTTTGCGTGGTATCTAAAATATTGTGTTTTTTTAATTCTTCTAAAAGTTGTGGAGTTAGGGCATGACAGGTAATACTGAGTAATAGACTCAGTGTTAAGAGCATGAACTGTTGATAAATTACTTTGTTGAATAGATACATCTTTTATAGTTTTTAAGTTGTTGAACTCATTCTAAATGCTGAGGAGTGAGAGTGAAAGAATTTTTACAAATGAATGAAGAGTCCATTTGAATCTTCTCAAAAGCATTTGATTATGTATTCATCATTTAAATTGTATAATATCAAAAAAGAAGTTGTTTCTTCATAAGATGAACTGAGAAGTATCAAAAATGAACAAAATACTGTCAATCTTATTATTATGTTTAATTTGTCCAATGACAGTTTTAGCTCAACAGCCAAAGCTAGTAGCACATCAAATCAATTTGAAAAATGGAAAGCGCTTTTCTTTAAATTTACCGGCAAATTTTGAAATTATTCCTGCTGCTGAGGGCTTAAAACGAGTCCGCTTTTTTACAAAAGCCCCTGATGGGAGAATGTTTGTCACCGATATGCATGATTTGTCTGATAATAAAAAAGGCATCATCTATATTTTGGATCAATGGAATGCTGAAACAGGTCGATTTGGCAAAATAATTCCTTATATGACTGGTTTGAAAAATCCAAATTCGATTCAGTTTTATACAGATGATACAGGGCAAGATTGGTTATATTTAGCTGAAACTGACCAACTCACTCGACGTAAGTTTACCCAAGGTGAAACCAAACCCACGGCTAAAGCTGAAGTTTTAGCTACTTTTCCAGACTATGGCTTAAGCTACAAATATGGTGGTTGGCATCTAACACGGACAATTGCTGTAGGGGGCAATGGAAAAATTTATGTTTCAGTTGGCTCTAGTTGCAATGCATGTGTTGAAAAAGAAAAAGTTCGAGCAACAGTTTTAGAAATGAACCCAGATGGTTCTGAACAAAAGATTTTTGCCCAAGGTTTACGTAATGCAGTGGGTTTAAAATGGATAGGTAAAGTTTTATTTGCCACCAATCAGGGGGCAGACCATTTAGGTAAAAATAAGCCTGATGAAACTTTTTATGCCCTTAAACGTGATGCTGATTATGGTTGGCCTTCATGCTATTCGTCGAATGGTAAAATTTTTGCTGATGCAAAATTCAAACGTTCAAGTGGCTGTAAAAATGTATTAACACCTTACGCCTATTTCCCTACGCATTCATCTGCACTTGGCTTTGATTATTTTGATCATCCTAATACGGATGACAGTATCAAAAATTCTTTTTTGGTCGCTTTACATGGTTCTACAGATGCCTCAATTGGTCATGGCTACAAAATTGCGATTATGCGTAAAGGGCAAAAACTTGAGACTTTCATGGATGGTTTTTTAGTGGGAAAAAATGTCTATGGTCGACCTGCTGATATTTATCGAGTTGATGAAAATTCATTTTATTTCTCCGATGACAAAGGCGGTGTAATTTATTATGTGAGGAGGAAATAATCTTCCTCCATCACATGTTAAGGACCTTGACACTTACCATGAACCTGATGCACCACCACCACCTGAACTGCCGCCTGAATCTCGTTCATCATTGGATGATGAACTGCTGCTGGAGGATGAACTGCTACTTGAAGATGAATCTTGATGACTATCAAAGGATGAATGATGATTTGAGGAGTAATTATTGTCTGAATTGGAGTTTTTCCGTAGTGCCTGAACTCTTTCAAAAGCCTCCTCGCGTGCCTGTTGTCGCTCTTTTTCTCTGAGATATTGATTGTAGTAAGTTGTTAAATATTGATTTTCATTGCGATGTTTGAAGCGATACAAAAACTGTAGATAACGTAAAAAGATTAAAATTAAGCAGATAGTTAAACATTTCAACAGAAAAACTGCAGTTGCAGGGATGAAATCAACTAGATAGAAAATACCTAATCCAAAGATTGAAAAAATTTGAAGCGGCAGGCTATACAAAATGCATTTCAACATTTTATGGCTTTGATCTTTAGGTATGAAGACTGCAATTAAAAATGGTGCGTATACTGGAATAAGCGCACTCAAAAAGAAGCCTAAATTAGCAAGATTTAAATAAGAAAAAATCAATAGATGAATAAATATCTCTACCACAAAAAAAGCGACAAAGGCTGCTAATCCGCCTCCAGTCCCCAGTTTGACAACCAATTTGGTATAAACCCAATACATTGGAATACAAAGCAAAATAGAAAGAAACAGGTAACCATAAAAGCTGAGATTGAAAACAATTTCTGGGTGTTTTGTGGTGACCTCTCTCAATGAAATATTTTGATTGAAAAGCGTTTTCTGGGTTTGAGAAAGACCTTGATAATAATCATTATTTTTAAAATTTGGTGCAAGGGTATTTCGAATCATTCGCCCCATTTGCACATCTGTCAAATCACCTTCTAGACCATAGCCAACTTCAAAGCGCATTTTTCGGTCATCTTTAGACACGACAAGCAACATGCCATTATTAAGTTCTGAATTGCCTATTTTAATTTGATTAAAGACTTGTTCAGCATATTGTTCTATTGATGTATCTCCAATCGTAGGGATCATTAATATTTTCAAATCAATATTTTTCTGCTGATAAAGCTGTCTATTTTGATTTTTTAATGCTTCGATTTGATTGTTGTCTAGGGTAGAAGTCGTATCAACAATATGCTGTTGTTTGAGTTGCTGTAACAGTTCAGGCGATAGCGCATGACTACAGATACTTAAGATACTGACTAGAAGTAATACGATGATTCTTTGAGATGTCATGGTTTGAAGGTATCTATTCATTTTGTTGTATTAAAATTGAGATTAATCTCATTCAGTTTATTCAATGATCAATATATTTCGATAATTGAAGTAGGGGGGAAATTGTTTAAGCTAAATTTTTTTCTATGGATACATATCTAACGTCTGAAAGGTGATAATGAAATATTTTGTGCCTTAGCTAAATTTAAAAAACGTAAGAAAATAAAAAATTCTATTAAATTAATACCAATACGCCAAAATTGTTCGTTAAAAATTCTTAGCGTTGTATTGTACAAGACGAATACATCAAATCCAGCTCCATTTGCACCAAAGCCAGTTTCGAAATAAATAAACAAACCTGAGGTAATTTTGGGAATATAGGCAATCAAAGGTGTATAAAATGCTGGAATTAAACTTAAAGAAATCCAAAACAAGATTTTTAAACCTGTTTGTCTTTTGTCCCAATATTGAAGTGCACCAAACAACATAAAAACCAGTTGAATGTAAATTAAGACATATAAGATGAATACTAAAATATGAAAGGTATTGGTAAAGAGTTGATAGGTAATCAAGCCCAATCCAATGATGGCAGAAATACCATAATATAAAGCGATAAGTTTGTATTTAGGATCGTTAAATTCTAAATTATTCATTTTCATTTTTCCTCTAATGGAATTTGTGTGTTATTTAATATTTTTCTAAATCGATAAAACATAAAAATTTCAATAAAATTAAGACCAAACCCCCAAGGACTATCACCATTTAAGGTAATGGTCGTGTTGTACCCTGCGTGTAGTTTTAAGGTAGAAAAAAATGATGTATCTGTCCATTCAACGAAAAATCCAAATATGATGGCAATATTGGGGATATATAAAAATAACGGTGTGCTTAATAAGAAAATTAAACTAAAACTGATCCATTTTAATATTTTAAGTCCTATAATATTCAATTGCCAATATTGATAAGCAGCGTAGAGTGTAATGATCAGTTGAGTCAACATCAATCCATAAATCATTTTGGAGAATAAGTTGATGTTATTAAAATCAATGAGATAAATTAATATACATATCGCAAAAATTGAAAATCCACCATAATATAAGGCAATAAATTTATGTTTGGAGTCCTGGAAACTCTGATTCATAGTTATAAAAAAGATAAATTAATATAATGATTTTTATCATTTTATAATAAATTAAAAGATTTTTTAAGTGTGATTTTAATGAAATAGCATAAAGATAACGTTATCAACGCTATCTTTATATAAAAATTAAATACTTACTGTGGTCTAGCAACATCACCACTCAAATGCTCAGGTAGAGCTAAAACAGTCACGCCCAACTCTTCTAGAGCATCAGGACGGGCAACCACAAGTGCAATATAGCCATTTTCAAAAGCTGCACTGTTCACGACTTGAACGCCCTTATTTAGTTGTTCAGCAGGAGCAGGGACTTCACCAGTACCCTGAATAAGATGTAACCAAGCCTTAGGTTTTGCTTTAAACCAAAGACGCGCAATTACTTCCTGACCAAGATAACAGCCTTTGTCATAATTGATACCTTCACGTTGATGTAGGCGTAATTCTTGAGGTTGAAACAAACCGTCAGTCACTTTATTAATATAGGCTTGACCATTTTGAATTGCTGAAATTTCCCACGCTGCAATATCAGTTTCAATGGCAGAAAAGTCAGTTGTAGAACCATTGAGTATTGGAAAAACATGCCCAACCAACTCAAGTTTCATTTTAGAAAAAGCACCATATTTTTTGATGTGCTGAGCAAATTCTTCAGCTTGATCTTGCGTGGTCACAATTTCTAAATGTTCAGGATTAATCTTTTTTAACCACAAGCCAAAATGAATTCGACCTTTCAAATCGCAGATAGCCGTATATTGACTAATATTTTCAGCTAAATTTTCAACATTTACAGTAACTTGACCTTGTAAGAACTTGACCGCATCAACACCGATTAAGGTAAAAGAGGAGAAAGCTAGATCGCTCATGAATTGCTCGCTTGTCTTAAATCTAATACTAAAGAATTAATCTTATTTTCCGCTATTTTTCAAAAAAAAGCAGTTTTAGTGAAAATATTTTAATGAAGTTGTTACTAAATATTTCTAAAACCCCTGTTTTTATATCTAAGCTTATGAAATATAAACGATTTGGGAAATGGGTTTTCGACAGTGTACTATGCCAAGCATTAGACACGCAGTACAAAACGATGCAAGAGGCACAAACGCAATGAATAAAAATTATCGTAAACCCCTGCAAGGTACCCAGCTCGAATACTTCGATGTGCGTCAAGCCGTAGAAGACATCCAGCAAGGCGCATATGCAAAACTTCCATACACATCAAAAGTATTGGCTGAACAATTGGTACGCCGTTGTGATCCAGCCATTCTCGAACAGTCACTCAAAGAATTAATCCATCGTAAGCAAGATCACGATTTCCCATGGTATCCCGCACGTGTCGTGTGTCATGACATTCTTGGACAAACAGCATTGGTAGACCTTGCCGGTTTACGTGATGCGATTGCAGACCAAGGTGGTGATCCAGCAAAAGTGAATCCTGTCGTTCCAACCCAGTTGATTGTTGACCACTCTTTGGCAGTGGAATACGGTGGTTTTGACCCAGATGCTTTTGAGAAAAACCGTGCTGTAGAGGACCGTCGTAACGAAGACCGTTTTCACTTTATCGAGTGGACCAAAACTGCGTTTGAAAATGTCGATGTTATCCCAGCAGGTAACGGCATCATGCATCAAATCAACTTGGAGAAAATGTCTCCAGTGATTCAAAATCGTGAAGGTCTTGCTTTTCCTGATACCTGTGTCGGTACCGATTCACATACACCGCATACCGATGCACTCGGCGTAATTTCTGTAGGTGTTGGTGGTTTGGAAGCCGAAAATGTCATGCTTGGTCGCGCATCTTGGATGCGTTTACCTGACATTATTGGTGTAGAGCTGGTTGGGCAACGCAAAGCAGGCATTACGGCAACAGATATCGTTTTAGCGTTAACCGAGTTTTTGCGTAAAGAGCGTGTGGTTGGTGCCTATTTAGAATTTTTTGGTGAAGGTGCGGACAGCATGTCAGTTGGAGATCGTGCAACGATTTCAAACATGACGCCTGAGTATGGTGCAACTGCGGCAATGTTCTACATTGACCAGAACACCATTGATTATTTAACGCTGACAGGTCGTGAAGCGGATCAAATCAAATTGGTTGAAACCTATGCCAAAGAAATCGGTCTTTGGGCATCGGATATGAAACAAGCGGAATATCCACGTGTACTGCGTTTTGATCTTTCTACTGTAACACGTAATATTGCAGGTCCATCGAACCCACATGCCCGTGTATCAACAGCAGACCTCAAAGAAAAAGGGATTGCAGGTGTTGTTGAAAACCGTACTGATGGCTTAATGCCAGATGGTGCAATCATTATTGCTGCGATTACGTCTTGTACCAATACTTCTAATCCACGTAATACGGTTGCCGCAGGTTTATTGGCACGTAAAGCAAATGAATTGGGTTTAACACGTAAACCATGGGTGAAATCATCATTTGCACCAGGTTCTAAAGCAGCAGCTTTATACCTTGAAGAAGCAGGTGTAATGGATGATTTAGAGAAACTGGGCTTTGGGATCGTGGCGTATGCATGTACGACCTGTAATGGTATGTCAGGTGCTTTAGATCCAAAGATTCAGCAAGAAATTATCGATCGTGATTTATATGCGACTGCGGTACTTTCTGGTAACCGTAACTTTGATGGTCGTATTCACCCTTATGCTAAACAAGCATTCTTGGCTTCACCACCATTGGTTGTGGCTTATGCAATTGCAGGGACAATTCGTTTTGATATCGAAACCGATGCATTGGGGAATGATAAAGATGGCAATCCAATTTATTTAAAAGACATTTGGCCATCGGATGCTGAAATCGATGCTTTAGTGAAAGAGTCAGTAAAACCTGAGCAGTTCCGCAAAGTCTACATTCCAATGTTTGACTTAGGTGTGGCTGAAAAGTCTGAAAGCCCACTATATGATTGGCGTCCGCAAAGTACTTATATTCGTCGCCCACCATATTGGGAAGGCGCGCTTGCTGCGCCACGAACACTATCGAATATGCGCCCACTGGCAATTTTACCTGACAACATTACCACGGATCATTTATCGCCATCGAATGCCATCATGATGGATTCTGCTGCGGGTGAGTACCTGCATAAAATGGGTGTACCTGAAGAAGATTTTAACTCTTATGCAACGCATCGTGGTGATCATTTGACTGCGCAACGTGCAACATTTGCCAATCCAAAATTGTTTAATGAAATGGTGGTTCGTTCTGACGGTACGATTAAACAGGGTTCTAAAGCACGTGTTGAACCTGAAGGCGAAGTGATGCGTATGTGGGAAGCGATTGAGACTTATATGAATCGTAAGCAACCACTGATCATCATTGCAGGTAAAGATTATGGTCAAGGCTCAAGCCGTGACTGGGCTGCAAAAGGTGTTCGTCTTGCTGGGGTTGAAGCGATTGTTGCTGAAGGTTTTGAGCGTATTCACCGTACCAATCTTGTGGGCATGGGTGTTTTACCACTTGAGTTTAAAGCAGGTACAGATCGTAAAACTTTAAAGCTTGATGGTACTGAGCTTTATAGTGTGATCGGTAATATTGCACCACGTACAGATTTAACTTTGGTGATTGAGCGTGCAACGGCTGACGGTAAGAGTGAAATCATTGAAGTTCCTGTAACTTGTCGTCTGGATACTGAAGAAGAAGTACATGTGTATGAGGCGGGTGGTGTTTTACAACGCTTTGCACAGGATTTCTTGGAAGGTCAAGTGGCTTGATTTAATTACATTTCTTAATCCTCAACTCCCTCCTTCGAAAAAGGAGGGAGTTTTCAGCATTTCAAAAGTGAGTATTACTTTGTATGTGGGTGAGATTAAAGAATGAAGTCATTGATAAGGTTTAAAAAATATCCTACTGTTAAGTAGGATATTTATTTTTAGGAAGGAAAATGATTTTATTCACAGAAAATGATCCTGAAAATTCATATAAATCAATGATGGTTGAACATTTTTTAAATGTATTGTCACAAATGCCAGATGATTTTTATGAGGAAGATAGAACTGATGAACCACCTCAAGAAAGAGAAACAATTTAATTAATTTGTGTATTCTAATTTATGGAAAGTCGTTAACAAGAAAAATCGTATTACTTTTTGAAATCATTTCTTGCAAAAATGACACCATCATTTTTTAAAATAGACAGTAGACATACATTAAAATTTGACTATACTTTATTCACCATTTCTAAAACCTATGGAGAACAAAAATGGTTACTGCTGGTCAAAAACCTGGAACAGGCTTCTATTTTTGTGTCCAATGTGGACATCGCGTTTACTTAGAAATTGGTACAGATCGTTTACCTCCGTGTACCAAATGCCTTGGCAATCAATTCAACAACAAGAATGCCTAAGCAGCACCAACAAAACAGCTACTCGCAGTTTTAAGAAAAAGCCCTATCATCCAATAGGGCTTTTTTGTTAATTTAATAAAAAGTTTAAAAATATAATGAAAATACAGGCAGAAATATCATGATCGAAACACTTCTTAGCTTATGTATAGGCGTAGGTTTAAGCGCAGCCTGCGGTTTTCGTGTATTTGTTCCACTCTTGGTGATGAGCATTGCATCATTGATGGGATGGTTTGAACCAATGAAAGGTTTTGAGTGGTTAGCAATACCCTCTGTGTGTATAGGCTTGGCTGTTGCAACTGTCTGTGAGATTGGTGCGTATTATATTCCTTGGGTAGACAATGCCTTAGATACCATTGCCACACCTGCGGCAATGGTGGCAGGAACACTGACCACCATGGCGGTGAGTAGTGGTGAAATGTCACAGTTTGCCAGTTGGGCGGCTGCAATTATTGTAGGGGGAGGAACAGCAACAGCAGTACAAATGGGAACAGTTGCAGTTCGGGGATTATCCACAGCAACCACAGGTGGTATCGCAAATCCTGTCGTGTCTACAGGTGAATGGATTGGAGCAATTGTCGTTTCAGTATTATCGCTCATTGTCCCCGTTTTGGTGGTGATTGTTGGAATTCTCTTGGTGGTTATTGCCATCCGTTGGATTAAAAGAAAAAGACAAGAAAGTACAAATCATTCAACCGTTTAAAGATAAACATGATAATTAAAAGACTTATAAAAATTAAATACTTAGATTGATTGTGGAAAATCAATAAGAACAAAAAATAAAAAGATTGATTTTTATACAATAAAGGCATATTTTTATTATGGAATTAATAAAGGCATAATTTAATTATGGATTTATTCGTTTATTTTACGAATAAATAGGGGGAAACTTTATGATGGACAAATTTATTATCAATCAAAATCCGCAAGCCAATGGGGTGCATGAAGTACATAATGCTACTCAAGGTTGTAATTATTTACCCCATATCACTCAGCAAAATCTCTTAGGATTTTTTGCGACCAGTGATTTGGCGCTAAAGCGTGCAAAGATGAATTGGCCAAGAGAAAAAATTAAAGTTTGTATACACTGTTGTTCAGAGGCTTAGAATTTGAAATAAATTCTGCATCCATGTTGGAGCATTACACAACTGCCGCATGGATGCTTTGATTTCGCTATAAAAATATGATGTAGATTCATCATTTAATACAATGAAAGGAAAGGAGAATACCTTCAAAATAGGTGTTTGCTTGAGATTTATTATCCTCAAATTAGAAAGGATATTTAAATGTTAGATATTCATTTTTAGTTCAAACAACATTTTATGGACTGCTTCAAATTTTAGATGAATTGTTGTGATCCATGTTGTATTGAAAATAATCAATTTAAAAAAATAATGATAATAGCTGTTTTAAAACAACGATATAAATGCTATTAATTAATCATAATATCAACATCACATGGATAGGTGAGAACAATGAGAAAGTTCGATGTCGAAATCAGTTTGCCTGCGCAAGCAGTGGAATCATTTGAAGCTGAAGATATAGAACAGATTCGGACAAAATTTTATGCGATTAACTGGCGTCGTTTATTTCTGACTCAACTTCAAGCTGCTGATTCCGACATCTCATTTGCAGTACAAGATACAGAAACAGAATTATATTTGCATATACAGTTAAATACGCAATCGAGTAAAGCTGAGCCTGTCTTCCAAATTGACAGTAATATTCAATTGACTGTAGAAAGTAAGGAGTTTTTAGGATTCTTAACACGCAAAAAGAAATACGATGTGGTGTATAAGAATTTGAATCAAACACAGGTTTCAGAACAACTTAGTCTGTTTTTAAATGGGCAAATTGATGCAATGACAGAACAGTATAGACAACTGATACACAAAAAAATGTTGCAAGAGCATCGTTTAGCCTAATTTTAGATTTACGAAATCTACAAAAATCAGGAAGTCAAAGCTTCCTGATTTTTTTCAATTGCTCTAAATGCAAATACTTAAATAATTAACCAATGAGTAAAATAAACTTGGTGCATGTAAAAAATAAAAAAAGTGAATTTTTTCACAATTTACATTTAAAAATAAATAACTTAGTTTTAAAAGTATGATCTGGTTCTCTATGTTTTTTGAAGAGTATTGTTACACTACAAAAAGATTTTAAGTGTATGCGTTTTAGAGTAATGAGCAATTTTGAAATTCACATTCAGTATCCAAATCATACCAGTGAGCATGATATGGAACGGTTCAGCAATCTTGAGATTGCAGAAGTACTGACGAAATTTGAAAGCATCAGTTGGCGACGCCAACGCGTTTTACAATTGCAATTAGAGGGTCTCAGTACGATGTTCAAGGTGATTCATCCTATATCCAATGAATTTTTGACCATAACGCTGAATGCTTATGCTAAAACAGAAGATTTCGAGTTCAAGGTAGAAAGTAATATTACGTTGATTATTCCGCAGCGTGAGTTATTCGGATTAATGACACGTAAGAATAAAGCGCTATTTGCCATCAAGCAGAGTACACTTGAGCAGATTAAGACAAGTTTAACAGCGTTCTTAAATCAGGATAGAGCCACTTTAGAAGACATTTTCACTCAAGTTAAACAAGCTCATTAAGAAAATCAGTATTCAACTGAAAGCATGTTTACATATAACTAAAAAAGTAATGTTGCTGTGTTGGGGCGGAAATGCAAATTTAGAAATTAAATTTGCATTTTTTCTCTAATTCATGCAATAAAAAATCATTTAATTAACCGAGTTGGGAAATTTTTTTTATATTGATTGTTTTAAAGAAAAAATTTCCTGAAAAAGACAAAAATCAATCTATCTTAGGAAAATAATCCCGAAGCAATTTGATTAATATTGTTTTCAAGGATGTAAGGGATCGAAAAGAGCAGATTGCTACCAGTTGCGTATAACGTGCGTGTAGTACTTACCCACAAGGTCTCGATTCGGCTTAGGACGCTATAGATCAAAAGTTTATAGGCAATAGGGTTAAAACTTACAAAGTTTTAATAGTTGAAGTAAACCACAGTTGTTTTCCCGCTCATCCAAAAAATTCAATAAAAATATTTACCTAAAATATTTCATCAAATAAATCTATTGAACTTTGTTTCTTATATCAGAAAAAACATCTAACCAAGATACTCTTCATACACAAAGCCACTCAAATATAATCTATGCTTGGTCTTAATCAGGGATTAAAAAGAACCACGATAAGAGTAGCGTTATGAACGAAAAACTTGAGAATCATATTTGCTTTGTGTGTAAAAAGAGTTTTTCCCATCGTGATGTGGTTCCAATGGGTACCATTCGCAAAGTGATTACAGAAGAAATTGCACGAGATTTCCCAGACTGGTCTGCACAAGATTATATTTGTAGAGCTGATTTAACCAAGTACCGTATGCAATATGTGCAATCTCTATTGCAATCTGAACAAGGCGAAGTATCGAGTTTAGCTTATGAAGTGCTCAACAGCATGCAACAGCACGAACTAATCACCAAGAATACTGAAAATCAACTCGACGAAAACTGGACTTTGGGAGAACGTTTAGCAGATAAGATTGCAACTTTTGGAGGAAGTTGGGCTTTTCTAATTTGTTTTAGCTTGTTCTTGGCAATCTGGATTATTGTAAATACTGTGGTAATGGTCAAACAGCCTGCAGACCCTTATCCTTTTATTTTACTTAATCTTATTTTATCTTGCTTGGCGGCTGTGCAAGCCCCCATTATTATGATGAGTCAAAATCGTCAAGAAGCTAAAGATCGTCTACGTTCGCAAAATGATTATCAAGTCAATTTAAAAGCTGAACTCGAAATTCGACATTTACATGAAAAAATAGACCATTTGTTGATGCACCAATGGGATAAATTGGCAAAAATTCAGGAAATCCAATTGGACTTGTTGTCAGAAATGAATAAGAAAAAATAGTTTAGCGTTATTGATGTATGTGAGAGCTGAACAGAAAGGATTTCTATTTTTTTTTATACTTAGACAGAGAGAAAAGTAGAATTAAATAAAATACCATATAAAAATTCTTTAATCTCGTACTTTGACGGGAATTTTTTTTAAATTCTGCTGAAAAGACCTCATCTTAGGAAAATAATCCTGAACAGCTTTGGTTATTATGGTTTGCAAGGGTGATCAGGGATCGAAAAGAGTAGATTGCTACCAGTAACGTACAACGTGCGTGTAGTACTTACCCACAAGGTCTTGATTCGGCTTAGGACGCTATAAACCAAAAGTTTATAGGCAATAGAGTTAAAACTTATCTAGTTTTAATGCGTTGAAGTAAACCATCAGTTGTTTTCCCTAACACCCAAAGATTTCTATTTTATAACAGTATTTATCCTCCTATATATCACTTTACTTTTATTACTATTTTAACTACAGCTAAGTAAATAGTCTCTGTTTTTTGTTTTAAGGAATTTAATTAAATTTATTTAAAACATTGGCTTATCGAAGATTTGTTGAGTTTTTGCTTTGCTAGATTTTTTAATTAATCTATACGATAATGAAATAATAACACAAAGGATTGTGATCATATGATTAAACAGTTGGAAACGTATTTATTTATGAGTTCGATTGTTGTTCGGCGTGCTACTTTACTTTTGATCATTATAGTTTTAGGAATCATTGATCTCTCAACGGGCTATGAATATTCTTTTGCTGTTTTTTATTTAATTCCAGTTTCGATTGCCGCATGGTATGACCATAAGTATGTTGTCATCATTGCCGTAATTTTATCTGGACTCACATGGTTATATGCCGATTATAGTGCAGGGCATGAGTACACCAATTCGATTATTCCTTTCTGGAATGCTTGTGTGCGACTGGGTTTCTTTAGTGTTGTAGCGATTTTATTACGTAGAATAAAAATCAATTTAAATGAAATGACGCTTATGGCGATGAAAGATGCCTTAACCTCATTGAATAATACACGGGCGTTTAATTTAGCCTATCAGGCATTAAAAAAGCGACATAGTAAAACAGAACAAACATTTGCTGTTGGTCTAATTGATTTAGATGGTTTCAAAACTGTAAATGATACTTACGGGCACAGTAAAGGGGATGATGTCCTAGTCGAGTTTGCGCAGGTGTTAAAATCGACCACACGCCATTCTGATGTCGTTGCGCGTATGGGCGGTGATGAATTTATTGTGATCTTACAAGATATTGATCTAAACGCCATTGAAGACTACGAAAAACGTTTAAGAAAAAGCTTTTTGTTAAGTGGATTAAAACAGCAGTTCGGTATTGATTTTAGTATGGGGATTCGTACTTATGATGAATTACCTGAAAATATTGACGAGGCTACTCATCAGGCAGATCTACTGATGTATCAGTCTAAAGTACATGGTAAATCGCAAACCACTATTGATGCGAAACCTTAACGGGAATTACCGAACAGTTTAACCAAGATGGGTTAGCCCTCTTGCTATGATTGATCTTGTTGGATAATGGCTTGGCTGGCTTCTTTTAAGTGATAAAGCAATTGTCCGAGTAGTACCTCTTTACTGCTTAATGTGACGATGAGCATAGGATGCTTGGTGCATGGTACAGCTGTTAATACGGCTTTGCCATTCTCAGCATCTAAAGTAATACTTTGACAGCCAATCAAATTAATTTCAGATAAAAATGCACTGACCATCGCTAAAATGGAACTACTCACCGCTGCTAGTTTACTGGAGTGAAATTGATAGCGTTTACTCACAGAAGCTAATTCAAAACCATCACTTGAACAAATCATAATGAATTCAATATGATTGACATGGTTGAGTACTTCTTGGATTTGTTGTTTAGCAAATGCAACCAATGCTTCTGGTGCTGCCCGTTGCTCTGGTAAATTCATACGCACCTCTTGATTGGTTATAAGTATTTAATTTCCAATGCTGTAATCAATGTTTCTAAGAGCAACAGTACATCTGCTTTCTTTCTTGTATCGATAAAGAAAACAGGAAAGTTGAGTTGCCGTTCTAACAACCATTGTCGATATTGGTGAGTCGGTTTAGCCAAATCATCATCGATATGGGTGATACCAATTACAATGTTGTCGCCGTATTGTTTAAAGGTGTTGATGTAATAGTCCAACTCTTCCAAAGGTGTCTGTAAACTATGGTCAATCAATAGGATTGTGCCAATAGCCCCTTTACAAATCACTCCCCACATAAAGTCGAAACGCCCTTGACCAGGTGTTCCATAAAGCCCAACTTTATTGCCATCATCAAGTGTGACTTCTCCATAGTCGATTCCTACTGTGGTATTGAGTTTTTTGTGGCTATGTTCATCCGTATTAAAGGCTTCTGTTGCCAATACAGGAACCTCTGAGAGCGATTTAATCGCTTCGGTTTTTCCTGCCCCCATCGAACCTGCAAAAACAATTTTGTATTTTTGAATAATCATCGCGTATCTATCCCTTAAAACTTAAATTTACTCTTTAATTTGTTAAAAAAGCTTTTTAAGATTCCTTTATTTTCAGTGTGTTGTTCTTCGCTCTGTGTTTTGTCGAACTGGCTGTCTTTTGCTGAAATGATCTCCGCATTATGAATGGCTAGATTGGCTGCTACAAAATGCTGAACAGTTGCAACAGGAATATTGAGTTTATCTGCAACATGATGAATTTGTGCACCATAGATAAAGCAAGCGGTGAGTTGTAATAACAGTTTCTTATCGAGTTGATTGGGTTGAACCCAAAACTTCAAACGATAATATTTGTCAGCCGCAGGTACAGTAATGAGTTGTGGATTTTTCCAAATCAAATTAAATAACCAGTCTTCTAAATTGAACTGGCGTTTACGTGAAACCTTAATAAAGTCGGAGGTGAGAGCTGCTGTATAATGTATTGAAAGGTCTGTCTGATACTCATCACGTGTCGCCTCAAGCCAAGCCAAATGTGCATGGTGGTCTATAATGGCAATAGTTCCTAAATGATCACTGAGAATGACTTTGCGGCTGTCCTGTGTATAGAGATCAGTAAAGAAATCAATTTCTTTAATTTCAAGTTGAGTTTCATTGTCGTCTACAGACAGATCTAAACTGGTTACAGGTGAATCTGCTTGCTGAAGTAATTTGACATTGACCCAATCTTTAAGCGTACATTCATCATAAATTGGGATGCAAAGTAAGTTATCTTGAGCACTTTCTGTGTGTTCACTGTGTTTTGATATTTTTAAATAAGGAATATTTTTATTTTGAATAATATTTTGAATATTATCATTTTCAAAAAACTGCTCATTGATCAAAATACAGTTGATATTTTGATCTGAAACACTTGTCCAATTTATACCAATATGAGTTGGTAAAATTTTTCGCAGCCTGATTTTAAGATCATCTGAGGTGGTTAAACCTAAGCCTGAAATTGCGATATTGATACATTGATTGTTCATAATATCACTTATCTGAGATTAAAAGATTAAAGTGTGTAATACATTTTAACAGTCATCATGTGTTTAAATTAACGCTAGATTTATTCTTTTCCAGTTAAAACATTTTTTAATGTTTAAATGTATAGCATTTAGTCGTTTTATTTATTTCGGTTTTATCCTCCTTTGTAAATTGTTAATTTTATTTAAAGTTTAGAGAATTTCATCGCTTTAACTTAACACTAGTTATTATTGAAAATCTATCTTAAACACGAAGAATTTTTTAAATGATTTTTATCAATAGAAGATTAACTTAAAAGTTTTTAGGGTTTTGATTATTATTGTGTATATTTAATCATTTATAATTTTATTATTGTGATATTTATCACTTGTAATAATTAAATAAACTTAAATATTTTTTACATGAAAAAAAGCGATCATTTAGATCGCTTTTAATAAATTTAGATTATCAATACCATTTAAGCAAAAACTTTGCTGACAGCTTCAAAAAGAATATAGAGCACCACAAGTGCGACTACAGGTTCAGCAACTTTTGCCCAAGTTGGTTGAACTGTTTCAACAACAGTAACTTCTGGGTGGTCTACATGCGTATCAGTAGTTTGAACATTGACCATTTGATTAAACTCCTTCATGGTTTCATCCAATGATATCTCTTCTTGCACTGTAGGTTGAGAGCCAATCAGTTCGGTTAGTTCATTTGTTGACCAAACCCAATCTTTTGCTTGACCCGATAAATGTTCAATTTGCCCAATCACCAGTTCTCTTAAACCTCTTTTTCCCAAACTTCCTGCAGTGTCTAACTGTTTTAATTCAGCAAATTGTAGTTCAAGGATTTCAGTTGTTGCTGATTCAAGCATTGTTTGCTCTAAATCAGATTTGTTCTGTGGTGATGTTGTGAGATGTCGTGCAATTTCTTGACTATATAGATGATCTTGCGAAAGAATCTCCTGATAAAGTGCATCATCGTCCTTACGCCACAGGCTAATAATCTTGCCTAAAGTGAGCGCATTGATTTCTTCAATATGTGCAGTTCGTTCAACAGCTTGTAGTTGTGATAATAGCTGAGGCTTTTGAATCTTTATCTGCTCAGCAAAGTATTGTACGAGATCAAAAGCCATTCAGTTCTCCTTGTTCTATTCTAAAATGCGTAAGCTCGATTTTTTCTTTGGCGCATCAGTCGTGATTTCTGTTTCATCGCTTTTGTTTGATTTTAAAGCATCTTCTTCGATTTGCACATTGGCATATTCGTCAGGATCAAAGAATAAACCTTGTCCATTTTCACGCGCATACAGTCCCAATACCGCATTCATGGGGATATAAAGATCTTTCGATGCGCCACTAAAACGCGCAGAGAAAGTAATTGCATCGTTACTCATATTTAACATATGAACTGAATGTGGTGCTAGATTAAGAACAATTTGCCCATCTTGTACAAATTGTTGCGGAACATCGGTATAAGGTTGTGTCGCATCAACAAGTAAATAAGGGGTTAAATTGTTATCGCAAATCCATTCATATATTGCACGTGCAAGGTATGGTCGAGTTGGGGTTAAGTTCAATTCTGGTTCAGACATTAGAAAATACTCTATTGTTTTGCGATCTAGGGTTTTGCCAAAAGTTCACTATATCGGCTTTTTTCTTGAAAGGTCATCGACTTCAAAAAAGCGGGTCGGCTAAAAATCCGTTGGCAATATAGTAAAATTGGACGGCATTGCTGTTTAGGCAGCTCAATTCCCATATGTTTTAACCGTACGAAAATTGGGGCTAACATACAATCTAAAATTGTAAAGTTATCAGACATAAAATACGGATAGTGCTGAAAAAGTGGTGTTAAAGATATTAAAGTATCTTTCAGTTGTTGCTGAGCTTTTTTCTTTTCTGCTGCGTTGAGTGTATCTGGGTGGCGGAGCATAGTGTCTGCAAGCTTAAACCAATCTTGCTCAAAACGCCAAATATACTGTCTTTGTTCTGCGCGTGGGGCAGGTGCATCGGCATACAGCTTATTTTGCCGATAACGATCATCTAGGTATTCAGAAATGATATGGGTTTTAAACAATTTCAAATCGTTTTCAATCAACATCGGCAGTTGATTGTATGGATTAAGGCTTGCTAAGTCTTCATCATCTTCCTCAACGATTATTAAAGTGTGTTTAATTTGCTTTTCTGCAAGCAGAAATCTGATCCAATGTGAACGAAAGTCATCCTCGTGGCTATACAACGTAATCCCTTGTTGAGGCGCATTTTCGACTGACATATTCCAAAAACTAGAAAAAATGAATAGACTAGGATACTAAAAATAGGCAATAAAATCACCTTAACTTTAATAAGCTTACGGTATGCGCTGAATTTAAATCAATATAAGGTCTGGGTCATTCATGAATTTAATAAATAATAGCAGTAAGTTGCTTCTTGCTGTTTTTCTTATGATGAATCTTTCAAATACATATGCAAAGAAACAAATCGTAGATGCTCAAGTGCAGGAAGCGGCTGCTGAAGCTATGGAAGCTGCCGGAGCTGAAACTACTGTGGCTAGTGACGAAGAAGCCGCATGTCGTGCTGATGATGCTTGTGATGTTGCATCTGCTGTTTCAGAGGATGAAAGGTACGGTGGAATCGAACAGGAATATGTTGTTAAGGGTTGTAAGGTCACGATTTACAATGATGGACCTGTAAAAATGGTCAATGTAAAGACCAATAAGCCATGTGATGCACCGATTCCGAAAGATCATAAGTTTTCTAAGGAAACTCGAACTTATCAGGAAAATGGCTGTACGATCACAGAATCAAAATATGCCGATGGGATTGCCGATGCTGTCATGGACTGTTCTAAACGAGATACAACAAAATAACTTTGAAACTTTGAATAGTTTTAACCCATAAAAAAACCTCGGCAAATGCCGAGGTTTTTTGTCCGATTCGGTAAACGAATTAACGTTTAGAGAATTGAGGACGTTTACGTGCTTTACGTAAACCAAGTTTCTTACGTTCAACTTCACGAGCATCACGAGTAACGAAACCAGCTTGACGAAGAGCAGGTTTTAAAGTTTCGTCAGAAGCGATCAACGCACGAGTAATACCGTGACGGATAGCGCCAGCTTGACCACCGATACCACCACCAGCAACAGTGATGTAAAGGTCATACTTTTCAGTTACGTCTAAAAGCTCAAGCGGTTGACGAACAACCATACGAGCAGTTTCACGACCGAAGTACTGTTCAAGAGTACGATTATTGATTACGAGTTTACCAGTACCAGCTGATAGGAAAACACGTGCAGTTGCGGTCTTACGGCGACCTGTACCATAGTTAGTAGCCATGTGCTGTATCCCTTAGATGTCCAAAACTTGTGGCTGTTGAGCAGTATGAGGATGCTCAGTACCAGCGTACACTTTCATTTTCTTGATCATTGCATAACCAAGAGGACCTTTTGGCAACATGCCTTTTACAGCACGTTCGAAGATTTCTTCTGGTTTGTGAGCAACTAATTTTTCGAAATTAGTTTCACGAATACCACCAGGGAAACCAGTGTGGCGATAGTATTTCTTATCAAGTGATTTGTTACCAGTCACTTGAACTTGCTCTGCATTGATCACAACGATGTAGTCACCAGTGTCAACGTGAGGCGTATAAGAAGTTTTGTGTTTACCGCGTAAACGACGAGCGATTTCAGTCGCAAGGCGACCTAAAGTTTTGCCAGAAGCATCAACAACGTACCAGTCGTGTTGAACTTCAGCAGGCTTAGCGCTGAGAGTTTTCATTAAACCACTACCTATTATAGTTGGTTTGGACTATGGAATCTGTCCAAACAAAAAGGAGAGCAAATTCTAGCTGAAATGAGATAGATTCACAATCGAAATATTGAATTTCAAGCGCATTATTATATTGAGTGTTGTTAAAAAAAGCAAAGCTTCTTTTTACCTTAAATACTGAGGTATATTTTGTGATTGGAATTGTAAAGAAATTGATCAATAATTAGCACTTAAATCAAGAAAAACACAAGGCAAAATGAAAATAATAAGTTCAATAATATTCCTATTACTCCTGTGGGGAGCCGGGAATTTTACGCGAAGTTCTGCTCAGACCGTTTGGCAAGATAAAGCGCATGTGTTGGCTAAACCTCCAGAAAAACAGCATGAGGAATTAGATACGATTCTCGATGTGAAGTGGATGACTGCTGATTTTACTCAGGAAATTGATGATGCTTTTCCTTGTGAGCCTGTTGGAATATTGGTTCAAACACAAAATATTGAGATCGGTCAAGAAATAGATGTGGTAATTGAGTTGAAAAATCGTCGAGATCATCAAGCTGTGGAATATACTGTGTACGGAAAAGTTGAACCCGATCATCACGTTAGAATTATTTTTGATCAACACATTGACCTGAATAGCTGTGAGAATGCAGAATTTGAGCAATAATCAAACCGACTTTTGGATTTTGAAATACTCGTGTGTATCAATGGCAGAATTGATCAATATTTTTTAATTAAAATTTAATTAAGTATAAAAATAAGTGGAAAAGTTAAGTGATGTTTAAGTGGGTTAAGTCAGTTTTATGGATTGGAATAAATCGCTTTTTATTCGGAAAATTGAATCAATAGCATTTATTTTAGCACTCAAATGTTAATTTTTATCCGTTTTTTCAGCATTTGTATGGGATTTATACACAAGCGTTAAAGACTGTTGGTATTGTGGTTTATGTGTGTTTTATCGCATTTTTTCTTTACAATTGATATAGATGTATCATGATTTTTAATTTAGGTTTATGCTTGGTTGAATTTTTTTAAAAGTTACTTTTATTTTTAAATTCAAATATTCAGCATGCACTTGTGAATAACAATTGTCATGGATTTTGTGGGTCGTCTTGCAATAGTTTTTAGTTTAAGTTTATACATTTTTAGTCAAATTGATGCAAAAATTAACTTGAATAGGAAATGATGATTTAGAACCGATGTATACTATCAATGCAACGTCTGTTTAAAAGAGTTCTCGATGCTTCCTTTATATATAACCAGCGGTGAGCCTGCTGGCATTGGACCGGATATTAGTTTGGATTTGGCAGATCGTGTTGATGATCGTCCAGTAGTGGTATTGGCTGATATCAATATGCTGAGAGATCGTGCCAAAATTTTAAATAAAACGATTCAGTTGATCGAGTATCAAGGACAAAAGCAGGGTTTGGCAGAAGGTCAGCTTTACGTCGAGCATGTTCCTTTAAATGAGGATGTTGTCTTAGGGGAACTTAATCCACAAAACTCAGCCTATGTGATCGAACAATTACGCCGAACGGCTTATTACGCAATGCAAGGCTCAAGTGTTGGTGTGGCAACAGGACCTGTACAAAAGTCAATTATTAATGATGCTGGAATATATTTCAGTGGGCATACTGAATATTATCAAGAGTATGCAGGTGTAGATCGTGTGGTCATGATGCTTGCTACCAAAACTCTGAGAGTAGCATTGGTCACCACGCATCTTCCACTGCGCGATGTTGCAGACGCCATCACTAAAGAACGCCTACATCAAATTATCGATATTCTGATTCATGATTTAAAAACAAAATTCAAAATTAGTCAGCCGCGCATTCTGGTCTGTGGACTAAATCCTCATGCAGGAGAAGGTGGGTATTTAGGGCATGAAGAAATCGATACGATTAATCCAGTACTCGAAAGCTATCGTGCACAAGGTATACAGCTCAGTTTAAGTATGCCCGCAGATACTTTGTTTACGCCAGATAATTTAAAAAATGCGGATGCAGTTTTAGCGATGTATCACGATCAAGGTTTACCTGTGTTAAAATCACAGGGGTTTGGTGAAGCCATCAATATTACTTTAGGTTTACCTTTTATTCGTACATCTGTCGATCATGGTACTGCATTACATCTTGCGGGTACTGGGCTTGCAAAGAGTTCAAGTTTACATGTCGCAGTTGATTTGGCACTTGACCTTGCCCGATCAAATTAATTGGTAAACAAACTTATATACCGCGTTGGAAATTTTTTATGTATCAAATTAATGCCTTAAACCCAAAAGATGAAGGGCATCATACGCGAAAGCGTTTTGGTCAAAACTTTTTACATGACCAACGTGTAATTGCAAAAATTGTGCGTTCTGTTGCACCACGCACAGGTGACAATATTGTTGAAATTGGTCCAGGTCTTGCGGCACTAACTTCACCTTTGATTGGTGAATGTGATGCTTTAACTGTGGTTGAGTTAGACCGTGATTTGGCAGCAGGTTTACCTGGTCGTGTCCCACATCCTGAGCGTTTAACAATCATTGAAACAGATGCATTGAAATATGACTTTTCTGAGCTGTTTCAACAAGATCGCCCATTACGTGTGGTTGGAAATTTGCCATATAATATTTCGACCCCTTTGCTTTTCCATCTTTTAGAGTTTGGCGATAAAGTCAAAGATATGCACTTCATGTTGCAAAAAGAAGTCGTAGATCGTATTACAGCGGAACCAAATACCAAAGAATATGGTCGTTTGTCTGTGATGATCCAATATTATTGCAAACCTACCTTTTTATTTGAAGTACCGCCTGGCTCTTTTAATCCACCACCAAAAGTAACATCTGCAGTCTTTCGTTTAGAGCCTTATGCAACTAAGCCAATAATCGCCAAAAATGAAAAAGCATTGGCACGTTTGGTTTCGCATGTATTTACCCAACGTCGAAAAACTTTACGTAACAGTTTAAAAGGGATGTTGGTTGAAGATGGTTTTGAGCGGGCAGGTGTTGATCCAATGGCGCGCCCAGAAACATTGAGTCTGGCTCAGTTTGTCGCATTGTCAGATCAGATGGTGGCTTAAAAATGTCACGAGAAAATGTCAGATTTAATTATGTGATTGGTGATATACAAGGTTGTTTTGAAGCACTGAAAGCATTATTGAAAGCAATACAGTTTGATGCTGATCAAGATTACATTTGGTTTGCAGGTGATTTGGTTGCGCGTGGTGAAAACTCAGTAGGTGCATTACGCTTTATTAAAAAACTATGCGAGCGAGGCTGCGCTGCAACAGTGTTGGGGAACCATGATTTAAATTTACTGGCAGTTGCTCGTGGGATCAAAAAACTTAAAGACAAAGATCATATTGATGATGTCATTCACGCTTTGGAAAGTGATGAGTTGATTGACTGGTTACGTAAGCAGCCTTTGTGTCTTTTTCCGAACCCTCAGACTATTTTGACTCATGCTGGTATTCCCAATATTTGGGATGCAGAACAAACTGCTGTTTTGGCAAAAGAAGTCGAAACTGTATTGGCGGATGATGATTTTGACGTACTCGATTCATTTCTAAAAGAGATGTATGGTGCTGAACCTGCATTGTGGGAAGATAATTTACAGGGCAATGCACGACGACGCTGTATTACCAATTATCTTACCCGTATGCGTTTAACCGATGCTCAAGGTCGTTTAGAGTTTAGTTTTAAAGATGCGCTGGATGAACCGATGCCTGAAGGATTTCAGCCTTGGTTTGAGTTTGAATCAAAGGCTGCTCAAACGCATCAGATTATTTTTGGACATTGGGCTGCTTTGCAAGGTAAAAGCATCAGTTCACAAATTCAAAATGTGGATGGTGGCTGTGTATGGGGGCATCAATTGATTGCATATCGACTAGAAGATAAAGAAATTTTTAAAGTTGATAATCCAGTGATGTGATCTGAATAAAGCCACATCAAGTGGCTTTATTTTTGACTCAGTATGCATTTGTCAAAGTATTTCAATGAAGAATTGTTGCTCAACAGACAAGAATGAAAATTAGATCAACAGCGTATTTAGAGAGTATGGGCTGCTAAAGGTCATCATCTATCGGCAAAAACAAGAATTTTAAAAAGATTGCCAATATTCACCGAGTTTTGAATCCCATTCGCTCGGTTTGATGATCATTCTTCCTGCATTCGGCGTTAAAGTGATTTCACTAAAATAGATATTTTCATCCGTAATTAAAAAATCTACTCGACTATAACCATGCTTTAGACAAAGCATTTGAGAAAGTTCAATTACCATGCCCAATCTGACAGGTTGCTTTAAGCACATTGGACTATTATTTTTTAGGTCAACTGTGAAGGGTTGTAAAGTCCAACTTAGATCATAAATATTTGAATATTCGTTTTTAAACTGATCTTGTATATCTACTTCGATAAATTTAGGTTGACCTTCAAAACAATGCACTCTACAAGTGGTTATTGTTAATTGGGTTTCTGGATCTGATAATAATTCAACATATTGCTCAACTAAAATAACAGGTTTGATATTTTTGTAGTGCCATTCTCTCTTTAAATAATACATATTTTGTTTGAGATGCCGAGTTAGATTGCGTTCGGCTTTTTTAAAATCGAATTGATTTTTATCTTTACAAACCAAGGCACTACCACTGTCATGATTGCATTTTAAGACAAATTTTTCAGGCAACTGATCAAAGTTGATTTCATTGAAACGATGATATACACCAAGCAGTGGTACCACATGTGAAGTGCAAATCTTATCTTCAATCAATTGTCTAACCGCAAGTTTGTCAGCCAGTGCTGTATGAAGAGAATTTCGCTCAAAAATCATCCTCGAAGTTACTTTTTCATTGAAACTTTGTGGATGATACAAGTTCGGAAGATATCCTAATTTTTGTACGAATCTTTTGCTTAGGTAGGTTTTATCTGAAACAAAATAAGTTCTGATGATTTTTGCGAGATAGGTGAGATGGTTATACATATCGATGCAACCATGTTGGACATGGTGCATATATAAATAGCCAAAGCTTAATATTCCTTTAAAAAATTTGCGTAGAGTTGAATTTTATAAAACAGGTTTTATCGGGAAATTAAACATGTAAATGATGGATAAAAGAGATCAGCTTTAGCTATTTGATGATGGCAAATATGTATGATGCCGTGTTTTATGTTTAAAGATTAAGTGATTTTAACGAGATGCTGTCTCAATTTGCGTTATACACAAAGCAGGACTTTAGTCCTGCTGGGCTGAAATAGGTGACTGTTTGGGGTTTAAATCCAATGAGTAGCTCATTATTTATCAGCACATCGAATTGGGTTTGAAAGGATAATTATTCCATTCTAATCCATGTTTGACTGCGACCAATCATTGATATTCCAATATAGCCACGTAGTGTAAGTCGGTTACCACTAGCATTTAGGCGTGCTTTACCATGATAAATTTTGCCTCCACGAGGATCGAGAACTTCACCGCCGATATAATTGTTGGGGTCTTTAGGATCAACTTTCATTTTTTGCAAAATGGTCAATCCTATAATTGGCTTATTGGTAAATGGAGCAGGGCAGTTATGACATTGGGTTAAGGGCACTTCACCAGGAGCAGGAAAATCTTTAATGATTTTTCCAGCATAAGTATCGTCTTTTTGTTTTTCAATTTGAATATAAGCACGGACATAACCTGTTTTGTCATCCACCGTGCGCCAAGTTCCAGTAATATCAGCGGCATGTGTCCAGCTGACGATACTAAACAGCATACAACAGAAAAATCCTTTTTTCATCAGCATACCTACTTTGTTGTTTGAATAAAAGAAGTAGAGATTCGCGAATTAAATTATTCACGAATCCAAGTTTGACTACGACCAAGTGCCGAAACGCCGACATAGCCTCTTAATAATAAACGATTGCCATTTGGGCTGAGTTTGGCTTTCATTGAATAGATTTTACCTGTCAATGGGTCAATAATTTTTCCACCAACATAATCTTCATCACTGCTTTGCTTTAGGTTTTTCAGTACATCCATACCTAAAATAGGCTTATTGGTATAAGGTTCAGGACAATCTACGCAGGTTTCTTTTGGTGTATAGCCTGGACGTGGCGTCACCTTAATGATTTTACCCGTATAGGTTCCATTAGACTCTTTTCGTATTTCAAGAATGGCTTTTGATGAACCCGTTTTATCATCAATATTTTTCCAGATACCCGTGATATCTTTTGCCATACTGCTACAGCTTAAAATGGAAATTAATGTCCCTAAAATAAACTTATTAAACCTCATTTCTTGATTCCTTATCAAAATGGGGAAGTATAGTTCATATTAAGCTGAATAATTACCCTGTGCAATCACGTGAAAAGTTAAATAAATCACACTTATTTAAGAAACAGTATAAAGGTTGGCAACCAGATTGCGGTAAAGACCGCATTTACAGCCATACCAAATGCTGCATAACGCCCAGCAACTGCGCCACGTTGCCATGCTTGCGCAGTTCCAATAGCATGTGCAGCTAGCCCCAAAGCTAAGCCTGACGCGCGTTCGTCATTTATATTACGTAAAATAATCGATGAAAATGCAGCACCAATTACACCTGATAAAATGACGATCAAAATTACTAAAGTGACTGGCGAGTGCAATAAAGTTGCAATATTGATCGCAATCGGCGTTGTTACTGCTCGTGTTGCAAAAGCCATAATCGTCGGTTCAGACATGTGTAATAAATAAGCCAAGCTCATGGGTAAAGCGACAGCACTGATACTGGCAAAGACTAAAATACCTACGATAGATTTTAACGGTAAATCATCATAACGCATTGCAGCCAGAGGAATCGCTAAAGCAACAGTGACATAACCCAAGAGGTGACTAAATAGTCCATTCATATCGGTATTGTATTTTTCATAAGGAATTTTAAATAACATTAAAATCCCAATGACAAAAAACATGCCTATCACCAGTAATGGTACTTGAGGAAAACGCTTATTGATGGGTTTTGCAGCAAGATAAGCAATTAAAGTGATTAAAAAACCAGTCAGTACACTTAACATATGTATCTCCTATAACCACTTTTTTGCCATTTTTGCATAAATCCATAATGGAATCAGCGTACTAACAAACATAATCACTAAAAATAATGGAATTTCTTTGCCCATGCTGACTAGCATGATCAATGAGCCTGCACAGATAGGCAGAAATGCAAAGCCACTTTCTTTCATTAATTTATTGTTGGTATCGACCAGCCGCGCTGGAATTTTTTTGAATTTACGCCAAACAACCAAAACAACCAATAAGCTTAATAAGCCTGTTAAATTGCCCAGTTCTGGGTGATTAAATTGCGACATGATAAATACTGAAGCTTCACGAAAAAAGATGATGAGTCCTAACGTGAAGATCCAAGCTTGCCAATCGATACCTTTTAACTGATCCATGTGTGTTTATTTATAAAATTTGACCTTTCACGTTTTAACCGATTTAGCGCTTTATTTCAAACTCTTCTAATGGTCTTTTAAACTGTTGGGCTTTCTCTCCAAGAATTTCATCAATCGGTAAATGTGCCTGTTTAATGAGCTGCTCAAGTTTATGTGGGGCAATGGCAATGCTCAAAAGGAGCTGACCGTCATCATCATAATGTTCGGATTCAATCACATTCAATTCATAAAGCTGATTTTTGAGTTTCCCATAAGCAGGTTTTAAGCGCAGTTCAAATTTTTGAATTTGTCCCATTAAACATTCATGCACTGCTCTACGAAGTAGGTCTAAGCCTTGTTTGGTATGGGCTGAAACATAAACACGCTCGGGTTGATGAGGTTTGGCATAGATGATTTTTGCTTCATCATGACTTTGGTCAATTTTGTTATACACCCTAAGCGTTGGAATATCAGCACCAATTTCTTTTAATACGGTTTCAACCGCATCGATTTGCTCCATCATGTCTGGACTACTGGCATCGATCACATGTAGCAACAAAGTTGCCTCTAAGGTTTCTTCTAGAGTAGCTTTAAAAGATTCGACTAAAGAATGAGCGAGATTGCGCACAAAACCAACAGTATCTGCAAGAACCAATGTGCCAATACCATCCCAATCCAAACGACGCAATGTTGGATCTAATGTTGCAAAGAGCTGATCAGCTGCATAAACATCACTGTTTGCCAAAATATTAAACAGTGTTGATTTTCCTGCATTGGTATAACCCACTAAGGAAACGGTTGGAATATTGGCCTTTTGACGCGCTGCACGCCCCTGAACTCGTGTTTTACGAACTTTTTCTAGACGATCTTTGAGTTGCTCCATACGAATACGCAATAAACGGCGATCTGTCTCAAGTAATGTTTCACCAGGTCCACGTAAACCAATTCCTCCTTTTTGGCTATCTAAATTGCTTCGACTACGCACTAAACGAGAAGACAAATGATCAAGCTGAGCCAACTCAACTTGTAATTTACCTTCATGTGTACGTGCACGTTGTGCAAAAATATCCAAAATTAAACCAGTACGATCGATGACACGGCATTTTAAAATACGTTCTAAATTTCTTTCCTGCGCAGGGGATAGGGCTTGGTCAAAAATCACCAATTCAATTTCATCATTCTCGACTTGCTCAGCAATTTCTTCTGCTTTTCCTGTACCAATAAAGAATTTTGGATCGGGTTTAATCCGTTGTACGGTTAAATGGTCTAGAATCTCTGCCCCAGCAGATTTTGCCAACAAGCGAAATTCTTCTGGATCTAAATCTTCTAAGATTTGAACATTTACAGTGACTAAAATGGTTTTTTCACCACCTTTATTTTGATCAAGGTATTCCACAGATAATACAACTCAGCCATTGCTTGGATAAAAATTCATTCTAAAGGATATTGCAGTGTAAATCCTGAATGAGTGTTGGTGTAATGAAATAAAATTGCAAACAATAAGTGAGATGCCCGCTTTAACCGAAAAAGAACGGGCTTAACAGATGCTATAAAAAGATCATATTCTTGAAAAAATTTGATCTATTTAAAATGATAGAGCACCGATTATAATCATCAGTAGTGAGTTAAATTTTACTAAAACGATTTAAGGTCAATGCAAGTTGAATATGATTTGTATACAATAGCCGTGGTTTAATATGAAATATATTCTGTTTAGTGAATGTCTATGACTCAACAACAAGCAATCAAAAAGTCAAAATCATCGAATTTAAGTGCTTTATCTAAAGTTTTTTTATATGGTAAAAAATTAGTATCAAGTACATCTGCTGTTGCAGAAGGCTTTTATCTCGTTTATCGCCATCAATTATATAAAGATCCGAATAATCCAAAAAATACCCGTTACGTTCAATATTTTTGTCGCCGTTTGAGTGAAGTGTTCAATGTGGATGTGCGTGTCCATGGTGATATTCCACGTGAACCTGCATTGTGGGTGAGTAATCATATTTCTTGGTTAGATATTGCTGTTCTTGGCTCAGGCGCACGTGTATTTTTCTTGGCGAAGGCTGAAATTGAGAGTTGGCCAGTCTTTGGAAATCTTGCGAAAGGTGGTGGTACATTATTTATTAAACGTGGTTCTGGGGACTCTGTTCGTATCCGTGAACAAATTGCAGATTTTTTACGTAAAGATATTCCTGTATTGTTTTTCCCAGAAGCAACAACGACAGATGGATCAAAAGTTAAAAAAGTTCATGGGCGTATTTTAGGCGCAGCCATTGAGGCTAAAAAGCCTGTTCAAGTCTGTGTAATTTGCTATGTCAATCAAGATGGAAAATTAGATACCGTGGTTCCATTTATTGGTGAAACAGGATTTGTTGAGCATGTACAAGCCGTTTTAGAAATGCCTAAAGTAGTGGCGCATTTAAAAACCTTTCCCGCTATTTCTACAGAAGGACATACTGTTGAAACGCTGACTCAACAAGTTCAAGAAATGATGCAAAAAGGTTTGGAAGACTTACAAAAAGAAGTTCTTACACTCGACTAGTTTTCAATGGGATAGGTTATTTTCTTCATTAAATCAATGTGCGTAGGCGAAGCTTCACTTTGCTCACCCCATGTTTTATTTCAGTGTATTCTTGCGCTGCAAACCCAGCAGCGCTTTGTTTTTAGTCATATACACCACTCAACATGGCGACATTCATGTCGTCTCATGATAGAAAGATCATCTATATGATTCAAAAGTACGAAATAAATGAATCAACAAAAAGGTTTAACAATTTTCTAGACTTACATAAAGCCTTCGATCGGCAACCATGAAATCACTTTAATGCCAGCTTTTTGCCACCATTTCATTTTGGGTTCTTTTCTAAGCGTAACAATGCCTTGAGGCGTTTCTTTCAGCCAGTTGATTTTGTTTTGTGAGTCCAAAACTAATTTATAGGCATATTTTTTTAAATGCTCATCCATGGTTTTATGTACCGCATTGGCCAATGGCGGGCTATTGATAATCACCCCAATTTCTGTGTTTAAGTTGGCGGAACGTGGATCAAAATTAAAAGAGCCAATAAATACTTGTTTATTGTCGATCGCCATCAATTTGGCATGCAAACTTGAACGGCTTAATCCTTTTAAACTGACTTTGGCTTTTTTTGAGATTTCTTCTGAATTGGCATATAAATTTTCCTCAGAGACAGCTGGAAGGAATTCATATAGCTCTACACCATTTTTAAGCAAATCATCACGGTATTTAGCATAAAACGCGTGGACTAGCGCGACATCATTGGCTTTAAATGAATTGGTCAAAACACGAACTTTGACACCTTCTTGTGCCAGTTCAATCAGTTTTGCTTCTCCCTTTTTCTGCGGCACAAAATAGGCAGAAATGAGATCTACACTTTGCGTGGGGATATCTAAACGTTTAACCATCTGAAAGTTGAGATGTTGTTCTTTTTTTGCTTTCGCCTGAATTTTATCTGGTGCGTCTTTTACGACTTCCGCTTTAACCCAATCGAGTTGGATATTGTGATGCAGCCATTCATCAAAGGCATGTGTGCGATTACTTAAATTTAAATAATTTTGCACCGTTATTTCTTGGTAGTGGTGAGTGAGTTGTTGTTTTAAGTTGTCATAACGCAGGGTATAAGTATTGTGATTGACAATATTTCTGACAGGATAAGCATAGCTGTGATTCCAATATTCATCAAATGAATGGGTAATATCATCTACTGCTTGTCCAACCAACATGACATCAACATCTGAAAATTGGTAGTTGTCACTGACATTATAATATTGATTACTCATATTACGTCCGCCAATCAAAGAAATCTGATTGTCAGCAGTAAAGGTTTTATTATGCATTCGGCGATTGATACGTTTTAAATCCAGTACCATGTCAATCGGGCGCAAGCTTCTAAAACGATATGGGTTGAATAATTTAACTTCAATGTTTGGATGCTGATCCAATGCGAGATAGACACCTTCCATCTGCTTGGCATTGTTATCATCAATTAATAAACGAACTTTAACACCACGATCCGCCGCTTCAATAATTTTATATAAAGCCAATGAACCAATTTTGTCATTGTCCCAAATGTAATATTGTAGATCTAATGTTTTTTGTGCTTTTTCGATCAGATTAATACGCGCTGCAATGGCTTCAAGCGGATCATACAGAACGTGATAACCTGTTAATTCTGGATTTTGACTTTTTAAGGGGTTAATAATTTTTGCCAAAGAAGTGTCTTTGGTGTCTATGTCATAGGCATATTCTGGCTTGATATTTTGCTGTTTTGGTAAAGTAGAGCATGCCGAAAGACTTAGAAATAAGCACGAGCTGAGAACAAGCAGCCAGTTTTTAAACTGTTGATTGTCATCTTTTTGCTGTAATTGAGTATTACGATTGATCGTTCGTTGCATAATATTTTCTAAGATTTTTCAGAGCTAGAGTATAATTGTCTTCATTGAAAAGATAAATAATGAGATGACAAGTACATGGTACTTGAGAGATTGAATATGTTTCCAACCCTAACGATAACCTCAATTTTTTATCTCTGCTTTATTGTGCTTGCCATATGGGGAGTCAGCCAAGCATGGATAAGCCAATCTAGAACTGAAACAATCCATCCTTTTAAGTCTTTCGTCCATTTGTTGGCATTTTACCTGTCTTATCTATTAATTCCGTTGTTGTTTTTTAGCATTTATGCAGGTTGGATTGGAATATTTTCCTTACACGAAAGTATTTTTGTTTTCATATTGAGCGCTTTATTGATATATGCACGGTTCATTGAACCGCACACGGTACATGTCAAACATTTATCTTATGCTCTAGGACAATCACAACGTTTTGTACGACCTGTCAAAGTTGCATTGTTAGCAGATTTACATATCGGGCTTTTTTCAGGGCATGAACGTCAACTTAAAAGTATCGTGAAAAAAGTCAACTTAGCACAACCTGATTTTGTTGTGGTTGCAGGGGATTGGACTTATGAGCCTGAAAATAAACTGGTCGAAGAACTCGCCATTTTAAAAGAGATTCAAGCACCTGTTTATTCTGTCAATGGTAACCATGATGAACAATATCCTGGACCACCTATTCAAACGTTGCTGGCAAAAGCATTACAAGCCAACAATGTAATGGACATTGAAGGAAAAATTGTTGAGTTCGATGACTTTCGTTTAATCGGGATTGGAGACTTATGGGCTGGTAAAGCCGATATGCGATATATGCCAGAATTACCTCAAGATAAACCGTGGCTAATTTTATCGCATAATCCCGACACAGTGGATATGGTTCCGCAATTACCGACACGTCCATTAATGCTGTCTGGTCATACACATGGTGGACAAGTTGAGTTACCGTGGTTAACCAGTTATGTGATGAAAAAGGTGTCGATCTTAGGGCATAAACGAGGCTTATATCAGCATGAGAATGCAGATGTTTTTGTCAGTGTGGGTACTGGAATGGTGGGTGTACCATTCCGCTTTAGAGTACCACCAACCATTGATATTATTGAATTATATTAATTTCAAATGTTTTTAAGTCTTAAAATAATAGAAGGCAACAACGCCGATCAGCAATATAAATCCTATCAGTAGCCAGATTGAACCGGATTTATTTTGATGGTTTAAGTCTTCAACGCCTGCTGGGGTGGATGAATGAGGCGAAGCGCTGGTATCTTGAGATGAAAAGGTTTCTTGCGAGTCTTTATTTTGTGATTGTCCTTGCATAAAACTTTCAGCAAATTTAGACAAAGCATCAGGTTGAGTGAAACCGAGAATGCACTGTAAGGATGTTGAAAGTCTTTAATATTCCAAATACAAGTTCCTTTCTTCATTTATTAATTTCTAGGTTAAAACTATCTTTAACTTGATGAGCTATTTTGAAAGCTGTTAGCAAAAGTAGATCATAGCTTGCAGTAAAATAAGGTTAATATTTTTCCGATAGCTTAAATAGAGTAAAACTTGATCTTCAAGAAAATAGCATCTATTGCCTACTTTTAAGAAAGAATTTTCATTTTGATTTATTTAATTATTAGAGGAAATATCAAATGATTTACGTCAGTCATAACACTTTAAACTAAGAATAAAAAATGAGTTGATATATATTTTTTACGTAATTCATGCTTAAGGAATCTTAAATTTCATATGATGAGTATTCATAAAAAGATGATTTTTTGATTTTTGAAAGAGCGTAATTAAAATAAATCTATCTATATAAGGTCTATTTATTTGATAATTTCTAGTATTAATTTTTTAAAAAAACATAAATTATTGATATTTTTGTTTGAGTGGATAGTTTAAAAGTAAAGTTTCTGGTGTGTTAAATGCTGAATAAATAAAGATGTTATTTGGTTTTTTAAATGAAATTTTAAATTCACTTGAAATGTATTATATTGAGTTTTATAGTAATTTTGATTTTTATGGTTTGTTGTGTTATAAATTATTCTTAATAAATAAATGCTTTTATAAATTTAAATGAAAAATCATGATTAATTTTATTAGTAATTGTATTTGTTTTGAAATTTTTTGATCTATATGATTCTAATTTTAAGTATTTATTTTAATAGGAAAAAGGATTAAGCAATATGAAATTTTCTACAATGCGTGAACTATCTCTAGAAGAGCTAGATGTTATTTCTGGTGGGGGCTGAAATATGTCATCAATATCTATAGGTAAAAGAAAATCTCAAAAAATAGGAGTAATTTTCTTTAGTTTACTCCTTATTGCTAATTTATATATGCAAATTTATAACTACTTTAATGATAAGGATTTTAAATGGTTTGTAATTTTATGTAACATTTTTTTAATTTTAGTATGTCGTTATTTTTTTAATTTAGAAGATTATTTGAAAAATAAAGGATGGCTGTAAGTTTTTGTAAAGACTTTTTAGCAATAAATTTTTAACTTCATTATGGAGAATATATTATGCGTGAAATTATGATTCAAGAGATGACTTTAGTTTCTGGTGCAACTGATGATGGTAAAGGTGGTTCTACTAGCCGAGATTTCAAAAAAGCCTTAATTACATTAGCCGTTGAAAAGAGTTATGAAATTATTGAATCACAGATTGACTACTATACAACTATGTACGAAAGTGCTTGATAATCTGGAGTTGCCTTAGAGGTGATAGCTGTTCCTATGTTTACGGTCAGTATGTTTAGTCAATTAAAATCGATGATAGATGTTAATGGTTATACCGAGAAAGTTGGTGGAAACTATTGAGAATTAAGTAAATATTAATATAAATAAGTAGGGTTTAATAATATTATGAATATGAATTATATTATCTATGGTTTTTCTAGGACAATTTTTGTTTTTTTAATAGTAGTAGCTATAGGGGTTTCTTTAAAATTATTAAATATCAATAATAGCATAGAAATATCAGTGATAATTTTTAATTTATTGTTGATTTTTTGTGGGTATAAGTTTGTGGAAAAATCTTCAAAAGAAAAATACAAAAATAGCTTATTTTTATCGATAATAATAAGTTTTTCTTTTGCTTTGATTTTTTCTCTTTTTAATGAATTTGAATTATTAATTATTTTTAAAAATATCTTGTCTATTTTGTTTTTTATATGTGTTGGTATGTTTGCTAGGTATTTTGTAAAAACTGTTTTTAATAAATATGAAACTTATTGAGTTGTTATGTATTTAAATTTGTATTTTAGCTATTATTGGTGGGTTTTTAGTATATTTTATTAACTGTTTAACTTTTATTTTAATTTATTGTTGAGGTGGTGTTTATGTTTTTTAGTAATATGGTAGACAATGGGGATTTTATTAGAGTTAAGTGTGTTATTTGGTCTAGTATTGATTTGGATTGTGTATGAATTTTTTTAATTTTTTATTGATGTTAGAGTTGAGGACAGTAAGTTTAAACCCTATTTATTTTGCTTTAACTTCTATTTTTTTTTCTTCAATTTTAATTATTTTATTGTGGTATCAAAATATTAATATTTTTATTTGTATTTTTATTGGTTTTTTAATTTTATGGGAGCGATATTTAATTTTTAAGATTAAAAAAGCAGGTTTTAAATTATAAGTACCTATATTAGGTTGATTTTTACAGAGGATTTTAATATGAAAGAACTTTCTTTAATTGAATTAGAATTAGTAAGTGGTGCAAGTGGTGAATGCTTGGCTGCAGCAGTATTTTTAGGTGTGTCTCCTTTAGGGGGGCCTTGGGCCGTTGCTGGTGCAGCCTTTACAGCTTATAGTGCTTGTGTTGCAGGAAATGACTATTGTAATGATGGCACTAATTATGGGAGAGGTGGTAAAGATGGTGGAAACTATTAATATTTAAACATTAGCCCTCTTGCGAAAGTAGGTTTTTTGGTCATTTAGGTTTTATGTAATATCTTTTAAATCAAAGACCATACCTACTTAAATTTTGACTAATGCAAGAGGTCTACTAATAGCTAGACTTTAAGCTTAGTTTGTTGTTTTACTTGAATATTTTTTAAGTGATTTATCATATTTTTAAATTTATTTTATTAATATTGATTCTGTTTTATTTTTTAATTTTATCACTATTTCAACTTGCTAATATTTTTTATTAATTTTTATAATTTGGTGTAATTTAATGATTGTTAACTTTAATTTTAATCAAAGAAAGTTTAGAGAAAAATTTTTGTATAAAGAGCCGTATTTATTCAAGAAAGCAATTCATAAACAGGAGCTCACATGGAATGATGTAAATGAGTTGTATAGCCGTGCTGATATATCACATATTAATTTTAAATTAATGGATGGTTATGAAGTTTCTAAAGATAAATATGTTGAAGAATATAATAACTTAGGGGTAGTTGAGTATAAATGTATTACATCAGTTCTTTATGAATATCTTAGGAAAGGTGCAACTTTAGTTTACAATAGAATTAAAAATGAACCATTTGTAGATAATATAAGTAGACAAGTTGCCAGTTTTGCAGAAGCACATACAATAACGGGTGGATATGCTGCATTTAGTTCAAAGTCCTCTTATAAGAGTCATTGGGATACACGAGATGTTTATGCGGTACAGTTATTAGGAAGAAAACGATGGATTTTGAGGAAACCTAATTTTGAATTTCCCTTGTATATGCAACAAACTAAATATTTCTCAGATATAAAAGAGCCTGAAGAGGTTTATATGGATGTTATTTTAGAAGCTGGAGATATTTTATATATACCACGTGGTTGGTGGCATGATCCATTGCCGCTTGATGAAGAAACTTTTCATCTAGCGGTTGCTACTTTTGCACCTACAGGTTTTGAATATATGCAGTGGTTGCAAAATGCGATTCCAAGTATTTTAGATTGTCGTAGAAATTTTTATGATTATGAACATGATGCAAAGATGATTCAGAATATTAGTAATCAAGTTTCAGAGATTATTAAAGATAGGAAATATTATGAAAGCTTTATGATGCATCATATGGTAAATCATCATGTACCATCAACATTATCTTTAGATATTTTAGGTAATGGTAAAATTGGGCAGTTAGAAGAAGATCAAAAGCTTTGCTTAAATGCAAACTTAGTATATGTATTTGATGATGGTTTCGTCATTATTAATGGAAATAAACTCAATGTAGATACAATAAGTTTACAACTGATTCAGTATTTGTTCGAACATCGGTATTCATTCGTTGCGGATATAGTTGCTCAATTCAATAATTATCCAGCAGATAAAATAAAAAAACTTCTTTTCCAATTGGCTTTGGAAAATATTATTGGTCTTGTGACGTGAATTTTTAGATGAGTTCAAACTTATTTCGTAAAGAAGTCTTTAATGCAAAAAAAACTCGATGGACGGGAAGCATTATTCTCTCTCGCCCATTTAGTTTTACTTTCTTAACAATTTGCGCATTGTCTATTGCGTTAATTATTGTTGCTTTTGCTATATGGGGAAGTTATACCAAACGCAGTACGGTACAAGGTCAATTGATTCCACAATCTGGATTAATTCAAGTTTATGCCACCCAGCAGGGCACTATTGTTAAAAAGAATGTGTATGAAGGACAAATGGTTAAACAAGGAGATATTCTTTTTGTCATATCAACAACTAACTATGGAGAACATGGTGATATTGCTGCAGCTTTATCTAAACAAACTCAATTAAAAGAGCTGTCGATTCGTAATGAAATTATACGATTGCGTCTACTTCACAAAAATGAAAGAGAAACAACGTTAAACCAAATAAATTTATTAAAAGAAAACTTAATAAAGATGGATAATTTAATTCTAAATCAAAAAAATCGCGTCAATTTAGCTAAAGTAAATCAAGAGCGTTACGAACAAGCATTTAAGCTGAATGCAACATCAAATGAAGAGTTTGAAACAAAAAAAGCAGATTTTTTAAGTCAACTTGATCAATATGAATCATTACAGCGTGAAAGAATAACTTTTGAGAAACAGTTAAATGAACAGTATATCAATCTAGGTGGATTGAAGAATAAGCAGAATAATGAAATTGAACAGTTAGAACGCTTGTCGTCTACAAATACTCAAGAATTCATTGAAATGCAATCTAGACAGCAGATCGCAATACAAGCGCATACATCTGGAGTGGTGAGTACGGTTAATGCCGAGGTAGGGCAATTTGTTGATTTATCTAAACCCTTATTGGTTATTCTTCCCGAAAATACCCCTTTAATTGCACAATTTTATGTGCCAAGCCGTGCAATTGGGTTTGTTAAAGAAGGTGATCAGGTTTTATTACGTTATCAAGCATACCCTTATCAAAAATTTGGTCATGCGAAAGCGCAGATTTTATCTGTAGCAAAAACGGCATTGGCAAGTCAAGATTTAAAAGCAATAGGGACTATTTCTCCACAAGAACAACTCAATAATGAACCCGTGTATTTGGTAAGAGCAAAACTTGATAAACAGATGGTAAAAGCTTATGGAAAGGATATGCCTTTACAAGCGGGAATGACCCTTGAAGGAGATATTATGCATGAAAAGCGTAAATTGTATGAGTGGGTTTTAGAACCATTGTTTAGTATTACAGGAAAACTATAGTCCATGCGTTATCTTGATCGTTTATCTTTAGGTCTAGGTCGAAAAATTCCTGTAATACTACAAACAGAGTCATCAGAATGTGGGTTAGCTTGCCTCGCAATGATTGCAGGCTATTATGGTTATGAATCAGACCTTTTAACATTAAGACAGAGATATCCTATATCTCAAAAAGGAGCAACACTTACAACTTTGGTTAAGATAGCCAATAAATTGCATCTTACGACTCGCCCGCTCAAGCTTGAACTGGAGGAGTTAAATCAATTAAGACTGCCATGTATTTTACATTGGAATTTAAATCATTTTGTGGTTTTAAAAAATGTATCAGCAACAAAAATAACGATTGTTGATCCAGCTTTTGGGGAAAAAGTATTTACCTACGATCAGGCTTCATCGCATTTTACAGGGATTGCTTTAGAGTTATGGCCCGATTCTGACTTCGAAGAAAAAAAAGATAAAACAAGTATTCGTATTTTTAAATTATTTGGTGAAATTAGAGGATTATGGAAATCTTTAGGGCAAATTCTGATTCTTGCTTTAGTCCTAGAAGTTTTCTCTCTCGTCAGTCCATTCTTTATGCAATGGGTGATTGACCATGCAATTGTTTCTGCTGATTTAAACTTACTCACGACCTTGGCAATCGGTTTTGGCCTGTTAATAATATTGAGTAGCTTAATTAGCTTGCTACAAGCATGGGTGATTATGCATATGGCAACCACATTGAATGTACAATGGAAAGCCAATATTTTTCATCATCTTGTTAACTTACCAACCACTTTTTTTCAGAAACGTCATTTAGGGGATATTATTTCCAGATTTGGCTCGATTGATGCAATTCAAAGAACGCTAACAACATCATTTATTACAGCCATTCTTGATGGGTTGATGACAATTTTTACATTAATACTAATGTTTGTATATAGTCCAAAACTAGCATGGATTGCAGTAATTTCGATGTTATTGTATGCGATTATACGCTGGATTTGGTATTACCCTTTAAGACGAGCGACAGAAGATCAAATTGTCCATGCTGCAAAGCAAAATACTCATTTTATGGAAACAATGCGTGGCGTAAAAGCAATCAAACAATTTGAGAAACAGGACTATAGACAAGCAACATGGTTAAACTTATTTGTAAACCAGATTAATGCTGGATTGACAACACAGAAGCTAAATCTCATGTTTGGGTTTGTAAATACATTATTATTTGGCTTACAGAATATTGTTATCATATGGTTAGGCGCAACTTTAGTCATTGAGGGCGAATTTACTGTTGGTATTTTAATGGCTTTTATTGCCTATAAAAATCAGTTCGGTGGGAGAGTAAGTTCTCTCATTGATAAGTATGTTGAAGTAAGAATGCTTAGTCTACATGGTGAACGTCTAGCGGATATCGTACTTACTGAACAAGAAAAAACAGAAAGTTATTTATCTATTCCTGAGTCCTCAGAACTACAAAAAACAGAAATTGATGTCAGGTCTCTGAGATTCAGATATTCAGAAGATGAATCTTGGATTATTCATGGTATTAACTTTAATATTCCAGAAGGACAATCTGTAGCAATTGTCGGTCCTACGGGTTGTGGAAAAACTACACTAATGAATTTACTGTTAGGTAATTTAACACCTGAGCATGGAGAAATTAAAATTGGTGAGCAAAGCATAAAGAGCCTTGGTGTTAATCAACTCAGGCATTTTATCGCCTATGTTGCCCAAGATGATGTGTTGTTTGCAGGTTCAATTCTTGAAAATATTAGTTTTTTTGATGAAAATGTTGGGCAAAATTGGGTTGAACAATGTGCAAGAATGGTTTCAATACATGATGAAATTATGGCTATGCCAATGGGATATCAGACATTAGTAGGTGATATGGGAAATATTTTATCTGGAGGGCAAAAACAGAGAGTATTATTAGCAAGAGCATTGTATAGAAAGCCTAAGATTTTATTTTTGGATGAGGCAACGAGCCATTTAGATATCATCAAAGAGAAAGAAATTAACGACATGATTAAAGCACTCAGGATTACTAGAATCATTATTGCTCATCGACCAGAAACAATGGTGTCTGTTGATCGCATTATTGCTTTAAATAATGGTCATATTGTTAGTGATCAAATGATTGATTCTATGTAATGTACTTTATAATCTATTTAGAAAACTATTTAAAACCCTAAGATGTTGATTTTTTAGATGCATGTTTTTCTTAGCGGGTGCTTAACAAGTAGAGTATGAATGCAATAATGATCACGATAATAATGATAAACAAAGGTGAACGTTTTTTCTTCGATTGATCTTCAATTCCTACCAATGGGCTTGTTGAGGCGCTTGGACGTGTGTGCGCGTGAAGCGTGGCATCTGTTGTGGTTTTCTGGGTTCTTGTTTGCATGGCGTTCAGATAATCCGTTGCGGAATCATAGCTTTCTCCACCCGCAAATTGATTCATAATATTGTCCCAGTCAGGGTGATGTTCATCAATGCGTTCTTTACGACCATCCTGATATAAAATAAAAATTTCACCTGTGCTGTAGTTGGTTTGAATAGATTTGTACTGAGGATGAGAACGCTGATAAAAATCCTGATCAGATTCAAAGTCGAGAATGTTAGAATCAGGATTCTCAGCTAATTCCTCCACAAAATCTTTAGCATCTTTTAGACCCAGATGACTTTGGTCCATGACCAATTTTATTGCTTCAATCTTACGACCTTTTTGGATGAGCGATAGAACTTCATGATGTTGTATCGGTTGAGGTGTATTTAAACTATCTGTGTTCTGATGAGCGTATTCACTGTTAAAAAATTGCGCCTGATTTTCAAATTGATCAACAAAGTCTTTGGACTCTTTTAAACCTAAATTTGAGTGATCTTTAACATATTTAACTGCTTCAACTTTACGGTTTTGTTGAAGAAGTAAACGAATTTCATGTAACTGTTGCTCATTGAAATGTGTCATTGTCCACCTTTGAGTATTTGTTTATGCAATGCTCAGTAACTGATACTAAGCCATAGAAATTTTTATTAATCATAGAATTTAATAATTTTTTATTACAAAACAAAGCCAAATAAAAGTAGTAATTTGTGTGCGAATAGGCAATATTTTAAAACTGTCATAAAGTTTTGTTATTTTTAAAGTCATCCTATTTTAAAACCCTATAAGAGGACGCTGCCATGACTCGTGATTTTGAAAAATTTCCAGAAGATGATAATGGTAATCTACTTTGGCAAATGCACGAAGATGGTGATGATTTAGACGAAATACATGAGCTTGAATTCTCAATGTATTTCAAGACACAGGAACTTGCTGAAAAATGTGCGATTTCTCTGTTGCTTGAAGAACAAAAAATATCACTGTATTTAGATGAAGAAGTACATCCCAATGAATGGGTGATTACCATCTATGTCAATCTTTTTCCAGAATATGAGGATATTGTGGACTTAGAACAATGGTTTACTAAGATTGCCGAGCAGTTCGATGGTGAATATGATGGTTGGGGATGTACAACTTATGTCTTTGATATCGAAGAGAGTGATGATCAACAATTAAATTGAGATCAATTATTTATAGAGCATATCCAAAGAGATATGCTTTTCTTTTTTAAGTTTCAAACTACTAAAGCCATACAAATACCAATAATTTACAGCGCTAAACTAGATATTTAACAAGAATAAATAATCAAGGATTTGAGAATGAGCAATACGGTCAAGTTACATCGTGTTTTTAGTGCGCCAGCAGAGCGTGTTTACAAGGCTTTTTTAGATCCAGATGCGCTTGTCAAATGGATGCCGCCACATGGTTTTACTGCCAAAGTGCATCATATGGATGCAACTGAAGGTGGATCATATCGAATGTCGTTTACTAATTTTTCTACAGGTTCAATCCATTCCTTTGGCGGAACGTATGCGGAACTGATCCCGAATCAACGGATACGCTATTTTGATCGTTTTGATAATCCTGAATTGGCAGGAGAAATTGAAGTCATCATTGACATTAAAAGTGTGTTAGTAGGAACGGAAGTGAATATTACTCAATCAGGTATTCCTGAAGTCATTCCTGTTGAAGCATGTTATTTAGGCTGGCAAGAATCGCTGCAGCTTCTCGGTCTTTTAGTCAATCCAACTATTCCTGATCAATAAAAAATAGACCAGTAGAGTTTAATAAAAGTGACAATTTATACAAAGCGTATCTATGAGGAAGTGTCTGAAAAAGATGGAAAACGTATTCTTGTGGATCGTTTATGGCCGCGCGGAATAAAAAAAGAAAATGCACATATTGATGTGTGGCTTAAGGAAATAACACCTTCAAATGATTTAAGAAAATGGTATCACCAAGATAGTGAGCATCGTTGGGACGAATTTAGACTGAAATATAAGGCTGAATTAGAGCAACAACAGGCATATTTAGAACAACTGCGACAATGGGGTCAACAGGGTCCAATAACTTTATTAACTGCTGTCAAGAATGAAGATCATAATCATCTGACAGTACTGCTTGAGGTGCTGAATCATCAAGTCTCGTCATGATGTTTATTATTCCTTATATTTGTTAGGGGTTTTAAGTTGATGAAAAATGGATAGATGTTATGATGCTTCTTTTTTAATGTTATAGGAGTGAATCATGTCATTGCCTAACTGCCCAAAATGTAGTTCTGAATATACCTATGAAGACGGTGATTTGTTGATTTGCCCTGAATGTAGTTATGAATGGAAAGAAGGTGAGTTATCACAAGCTGAAGAGCAAGTTGTCATCAAAGATGCTGTAGGTAATATTTTGGCAGATGGTGATGCTGTTACTGTCATTAAAGATTTAAAAATCAAAGGTTCATCTTCAGTGGTAAAAGTGGGTACTAAAGTTAAAAGTATTCGTTTGTTTACAGATAGTAGTGATGGTCATGATATCGATTGTAAAATTGAGGGTATTGGTCAAATGAAGTTGAAATCTGAGTTTGTTAAAAAAGTTTAAACCTTTTGCTCACTGATGTTGCCTGAAATTTAAGCTATTTAAGAGAAGATGAAAGCATGCAGGATATTGAGTTTTTACAATACGCCGTGAATCTTGCTAGAGAAAATGTTGAGCAAGGTGGTCGTCCTTTCGGTGCGGTGATTGTTTATCAAGGCGAGCTGGTAAGTACAGGCGTTAATCAGATTTTAGCTCACAATGATCCGACTTCACATGCAGAACTGAACGCAGTACGCCAAGCTTGCCAGAAATTACAACGTTTATCTTTAAAAGATTGTGTGGTCTATGCAAGTGGTCAGCCTTGCCCAATGTGTTTGGCTGCAATGCGGATGGTTGGCGTGGAGAAAATTGTCTATGCTTATTCCAATTCTGATGCAGAACCTTATGGTTTATCGACTGAACAGGTGGCTGTGCAACTTAGGCAGCCTCCACAACAGCAAGATGGCTTACAATTTGTTCAATTAAAATTGGATCTGCCTTTTCATTTATATCAAATTTGGCAGCAAAGCAGTAAGTAAGATGTGCTTTAATAGGTTTTTTTCTTAAAATTCAAGTAGCTTTAGAATCACGCATAGATTGATCTATGCGTGATTCAGTTTGAGTTTACGATTTAATGATTTGTTGCAATGGCAATTTTTTTCACATTTAAGCGTTGTGCTGCTGCCATAACCATCGCGACATCTTTATATTCAGTGAATTGGTCAGGTTGTACTTTGATCTGATCTTGATCAGATTTTTGTGCAACACTTGCCAATAAAACTTCCAACGCTTGTTTGTTTTCCACCTCTTGATTATTCCAAAAAATTTTACCTTGTGGATCAATTCTCAAATTGATTGGCTCTAGTGGTTGATCTTGATTGGGTGGAGGATTGCCATTAGGTAAATTAATATTAATCGCGTTATTGGGGATCGGGATAGTAATAATGAACATGATGAGCAAGACCAGCATGACATCGATAAGCGGTGTCATATTGACATCCAACATGACATCATCATCTTTATTTGAACCAACATTCATCGCCATAAAATATTCCTCTTATTTGATCATGGTGCAGCAACAGGAGTGGTCACAAAGGCAATTTTGCCAATACCTGCCTGTTTGGTCGCACTAATGACCTCATCAATTGCCTCAAATTTGGTGACTTGATCGCCTCGAATATGTACCTCTGGTTGAGGGCGTTTCTGAGCTTCCACTTGTAGACGGCTGATCAATGTATTTTTATCTGCTATATATTTTTCGTTCCAAAAAATATCACCTGCTTTATTGACTGCAATTTGAATATTGATAGGTTTGGTCACATAAGGTGTATTTTTTTCCTCAGGTAATTTGACTGGCACTGTATGTATGGCAACCGGCACAGTAATTAAAAAGATAATCAGCAACACCAACATAATATCAACCAATGGTGTGGTATTGATGGCTGAAATTACATCATCTTCGTAGCCTTCTGAATTTACGCTCATTCCCATGCTAGATACCTCGTATTATTGCTTATACTATTTAAGGTCGTTGGTATTTTTGATTTCACCACTCAATAACACAGTGTGCAGATCAGAACCAAAAGTACGAACATTGTCCAAAACTGCTTTATTTCGGCGAGTGAGCCAGTTATAGCCAAGTACGGCAGGTACTGCGACAGCGAGACCGATTGCAGTCATGATCAAAGCTTCTCCAACAGGTCCAGCAACTTTATCAATTGATGCCTGTCCTGAAATTCCGATTGCTGTTAAGGCATGGTAAATTCCCCAAACCGTCCCAAATAACCCTACAAACGGGGCAGTGGAACCTACCGTTGCCAAGAATGCCAAGCCCCCACTTAAATGACTTTGGATTTTATCTATGGCACGTTGAATCGAAATCGTGACCCATGTATTAAAATCAATTCGTTCAAGTAAATTGCCTCCATGTTTTTTTGTTGAATGAATCCCTTTTTCTGCAATAAAACGGTATGCGCTTGTTTCATTCAGTGTTTCTGCTGCATGGTCTATCGAAGCTGCATCCCAAAATTTAGCTTCAACTTCTTTTCCCTGACGTTTGATCTTGGCTTGTTGGATAAACTTGGTCACCATGATGTACCATGTACCAATCGACATCAGCACCAAGATAAATAAGGTCGATTTAGCAACGATATCGCCTTCACGCCATAACGCTTCTAAGCCGTAAGGATTGTGAACAGCTTGACTTGTAGCAGGTTGAGGTGGTGGGGTATGGGCACTATTATTGGCATTTTCAGTAGTTTGAACTGCTGTTGCTGTAACTGTTTCTTCTGCAAATACGCTAGAAATAGGCAGTACACTGGTACCTGCTAAAACACTTGTTAATGCAAAAAGTCGGACAGTTTTCATCATTTTATTCATTCAGGATCTCCAATTTTTTAATTAATTCATTACAAATTCATAGGGAATGTCATACCAAGAATCTTGAGGTTCACCATTCTTCAAGGCAGGTTTGAAAGTACATAAACTGAAAGCTTTTGAAGCTGCTCTATCTAAAGCTTTACTACCACTCGATTTTTTAACTTTGGCTTCTTTAACTTTGCCATCAGCACCAACAAAGACTGAAATAAGAACTTCACCTTGTTCTTCACTTTGTAAAGACTCCCTTGGATAATCAGGCTTTTTACAGCCCGCTTCACCACGAGAAACACCCCGTGTTTCACCAGCAGGTTTGGATTTTGGCGTAGGATCAGATTTCTGTTCTGACTCTGTTTTTTGGGTTGGTGTAGACTCTGGGCTTTCAGATGTTTTCTGTGTTGGCTTTTCAGTTGGTTTTTCCTGAGGTTTCGGATCTGGATTGGTTTTTTGCACCTGTTTTTCACGAGGCTTTGGATCGGGTGTTTTTAATACTTTCTCCACTAACTTTGGAAGCTCAGGTGGTTTTTCAATAGGTTTTGGTTTTTCTGGTTCAGGCTTTTTGTCCTGAATGATGAGTAATTCAACTGGCTCATCAGTCGGCTTTTCCACATGCTTAGACAATCCTGTAATCAGTCCATAAAGGATGATCAGATGCAGAAGAATTACAGCTCCAATACCAATCAGGCGTTTGGCAGAATTATTTTCTAATTCTGAAAAATTCTTGCCCATTGCGACTCCTGAAATGAGAGACAAACAATAAATAGCGCAAAAGAGGCTATATAAAAATTGTGTTCAATTTTTTGTTTGACGATGTGAACGATTTACTTTCACAAACAACAGAAGAAATTGGGCTGCTGTTTGTGAAATACTCAGTTAGAACTTATAGGTCGCTCTTAGGTAATATGCACGACCTGTTGGATCGGCATAACTTGAGTCATAGCCATATTGGAAGTTATCTGTAACGTTCGAGGCAGGTGGATCTTGATCAAAAATATTTTTGATTCCTGCAGTGAGTTCAAGATTCTTAAATCCACTATAAGTACCTGCGATGTTGTAGAGGGTGTAATCGCTTACACGATGTTGGTCGTATTTTGCTTCACCCGTTGTATTTGAGTCTTTATAGCCACGGCTAAATTGTTGTTCAAAGATCATTTTCCAGTTGTCGTAGCTCCAATTTACATTGGCAACATGTTTCCAGCGTGTATACACTTGTTGATTGTAATAGCTCCCTACACGACCGATCCATTCACCTCCTTTTTCTTCTTGTTTGTCATATTTGATGACATAGGTTCCGTCAATACCAAACCCAAATCGTCCAGTTTTGGTCACAGGTGTAAGATAATTCAAACTTAAATCAACCCCTTGAGTTTTGATCCCTCCCATATTGATCAAAGTGGTACTGACATATTTGATACGACCATCTGCGTCACGGACAAAAAGACTTGCATATTTATTTGGATCTGCGAAAACAATTGAATCTGTAATGGCATCGATTAGATTATCAACTTTGATGTTGTAATAATCTGCTGTGAATACAAGGTTTTTGATCGGTTCAAATACCACGCCAGCTGTATATGATGTTGATTCTTCAGCTTTTAAATCTGGGTTTCCACCTTGCATACGCTTAAATTGGACATTACATTCTGTTTGATATTGTGGTGAACTAGCAACTCCACCTGGGCAAAGTACAGGATCATTGTATCTTGAGCCTGTGTAAGTCTGGCTTTGAGGTGCATTGATGTCGTATAAACTTGGTGCACGGAAGCCTGTGCTATAGGATGTGCGGAACATTAATTGTTTTAAAGGTTCCCAGCGCAGCGCCACTTTAGGATTGAAAGTATCCCCAAAGTCACTGTAATCATCATAGCGAGCGGCAAGTTGTGCCTCTAAATTGGCTAAAATCGGAATATGTAATTCAGTGAATACGGCTGAAATATCACGATCACCTTTACTCACAGGTTTGTCTGGATCTATTCCACTTCCAGGCACTTGTCTAACAATTTCAGCATTAATTTTTTGATCCCAATTTTGTTTGGTAAAACTTCCACCTAAAGCAAAGCCAACATCACCAGCAGGTAAGCTGTAGATGGGGCGAGATACAGTGACATCAACCGAAGTTGAATCTAAACTGGCTTTGTTGGTATCTCCGTTGACTTCAAAGGATTTCCAAATATTAGCATCTGCCGAAGGACCAAATGGATTGAGCGAACCATCATTTAATGCAGCTTGAACTTTACTTTGGTTAAGATAACCAGCATTAAAGCTGTCTGTTGCCTCGCTTTTTGCATAAGTTAAACCTGCATTGATATCCCATCCATAAGCTTCACCTTCAATTCCAGCAAATGCTCGGTGAGAGTCATTGGTTGTTTTGCCAGAGCGATTGCCACCTTGTGAACGCAGATAAAGTTGTAAATCTGAATCATTCAAGCCACTCACTTCTGGGGTAATTCCTTTGCCTGGATAATATTGACTTGTACTTGGGAGTGTTACAGAACGACTGTATACATCAGGGGCAATCGAAGTCGTCACTTCATTGCGAGAAAAAATATACTCCCCAATTAAATTAAATTGATCTGAAAGTTTAAATGTACCTCGACCAAGTGCTGAAATTGTTTCAACTTCTGGGGTAATGCCAATCAGTGCTTGCGTGTTCAAATAGCATAAGCCCCCATCTGCAATAACATTGGGCGTGTTATTACAATTTGTATTGCCATATGGGTTTGCAAGAATATTGGATTTTGGCTCAAAAAAGTTTGCAGGAAAGGCATTTGCTGAACTGGCATCTAGTCCCAGTTCAGGGATTACGCCCCCGCGACGACTGATTTTACGGTCTTTCGCCATGATATTATTGGCTCTACGATAATCAACTACGCCGTAAACGTTAAAGCCTTGTTCGTCTAAATTACCATATCCCCCAAAAATAGAAATGTCTTGTTTATCTCCACCACTGGCTTCAGGTTGAGTAGCACCAACACTAATATTGAGTCCTTCAAAGGATTTTTTTGTAATGAAATTAATTACACCTCCTATTGCATCTGCGCCATACACGGCAGAAGCACCATCCCGGAGAATCTCTATACGCTCCACCATTGCCATTGGAATAATATTAAGATTGGTGGTGGATGTGCTGAAAGGGCTATAAGCCAAACGACGACCATTGAGTAATACCAATGTTTTATCTGTTCCTAAACCACGAAGGTTGGCAGAAGAACCCTCTGTATTACTTGCTCCGACGTTTTGTGAAGTTGAAAATCCTGCTTGGTTTGAACTGACTTTGGTCAACGCTTCTTCAACTGTGGTGACCCCTTGTTTCGCTAAATCATCTCCTTTAATAATTGTAATGGGGGACGCACTTTGGGCAGCAACCCCTTTGATCGAAGAGCCTGTGACCGTCACTTTTGCCACTTTGGTTGTTTGAGGGCTTTCTTCATTTTCCGCTGCTTTTGCTACAGAGAGGTACATCAAACTTAAACTAAGTATGCTTAATTTAAGAATATTTTTCCCCATTATTGGCGATTCCAAAGAACGAAACTCTTTGTTCATTTTCATATTTTCAGACATCCGTTTTTTTTGTACTTAGCGATATTGCTGCAATGCTTTCTAGCAATACAAGTGCCAACTATCTAATTATATGTTGTAAAAATATACAAAAAATTGCTAATAAATTACGTTACTAGTGTCTAATTATCTTATTCTTCCGTGGCTTGATTGAAAAAATCTAATTTTTAAAAAATATTAAGGAAAGATGAAAAGATTGTAATTAAAGGTGTTGTTTTATGGTGATTATGTTTAAGCAATTTTTTTAAAATCAAATGTTTAATATAAGTTATGAGTAGTATATAAATTTATTATGATTTAAATTTTTATATTATTTTATAATAATCATATATTTATTAATTATTTTAAAGTGTTTGATAAAATAAGTGAGCAATTTTGGAACACTGGTGTCCTTAAATTGTGCAATATAAGTCATTTTGATAAAGGTTATACGAATTTAATATTTATATCAGTTTTCGTACAAATCATTATATGTCGAACTTTGATAAATACTTAATAATTGTCAATTTATTACGGTAAAAATAAACAAAATTTACAACGTTGATTATGGGTGGCATGAAATTCGCTTTCGATTTAGGGCTGTTATCTTGTGCAGTTTTTCACTATTGTTAATTTGATATTTGGTTTCGTACCAAAGCGGTAATGTACAGGATGATCGTACCGTTAGCATACTGTTTCATATGATCTGATTCAGAGCTGAGGCGCTTTTCAAGGTTTGCTACTCTTATAAAAACACATAGGTATGAATTTGGAATCTAAGCTTTTACGTATTGCATTGTGTGCTTATGCAATCGGTTGTGGGGAACTCGCCATTGCGAAAACTCCTGCGCAACCCAATAAAATTTTGAATTTGGCCTTTGAAGCGCCAGATGATGGTTTTGATATGGTTAAAACCTATAATTACTACAGCGGCAATATCGCAGAAGCGATATTTGAGCCTTTGTTAAAATATGATTATTTGGCTCGACCAGTGGTACTCGTGCCCAATACAGCACAGTCCTTACCAAAAATAGAACAAGAGGGTAAGGTTTATACCTTTAAAATTCAGCCTGGAATTTATTTCACCGAAGATCCTGCATTTAAGGGAAAACGACGTGAATTGACTGCTCAGGATTATATTTACTCAATACAGCGTATCAGTGATCCGAAAAATCACTCTCCAACTTACTCTTTTATCGATGGTAAGATTCAAGGTTTAGCATCTGTGGTTGCTCAGGCAAAAAAGACTGGAAAGTTTGATTATGATGCACCGATTGCAGGGCTTAAAGCTTTAGATAAATATACATTGCAATTCACTCTTACCCGTCCTGACTATAATTTCCCATATATTTTAGCTTATGTCACTTTTAGCGGAACAGCACGAGAAGTTGTTGAGTTTTATGGAGATCGTATAGCGCAACATCCCGTAGGTACTGGACCCTATCAACTCAGTAAATATGTGCCACGTAGTAAAATTGAATTAGTGGCAAATCCTGACTATCGTGGTTTTATCTGGAATTATAAATCTACAGGAACAGCTTGGGATAATCAGTTGGTCAAGGAAATGACAGGCAAAAAAATGCCCCAAGTCGGTAAAGTTGTGGTCAGTATTATTGAGGAGGAGCAATCCAGATGGTTAGCGTTTAAATCTGGGCAATTGGACTTTGATAAATTAACCTCTAATGCTGTTCCACAGGCACTCAATGGTACACAATTAAAACCTGAATTAAAGAAACAAGGTATTCAGCACTTTCCCAATAAAGATCCAGAAATTACCTACACCATGTTCAACATGAAAGATCCAATTGTGGGTGGCTATAGTTTAGATAAAATCGCCTTGCGTCGAGCGATTACCTTGGCATATAACCAAGAAGAAGCAATTAAGCAGCTTTATAAGGGACAAGCTGTCCGAGCTGAAATGCTCGTGCCAGATGGTGTACAAGGGCATAATGCTCAATATCGCAGTAGCGTGGCTTATAACCCTCTATTGGCGAACAAACTACTGGATCGATTTGGCTATAAAAAAGCCAAGGATGGATACCGAACTTTACCCAATGGGCAGCCATTGACATTGAAATACAATACGGAAAATAGTTCCAGTTCAGTCATTCATTCTGAGTTATGGAAGAAAAATTTGGACGCGATTGGGGTGCGTGTTGAATTTAAAGTTAGTAACTTTGCTGATAATTTAAAAGAAGCCATGCAATGTAAACATATGATTTGGGGTGGTGCGTGGATTGCTGATTTCCCTGAAGGCGAAAATTTTGCTCAGTTGCTTTATGGTCCTAATTCAGGAAAAGGCAATTTAAGTTGTTATCAATCTAAAGCTTACGATTCACTTTATCAGCAAGCCTTAACCTTACCACCACAACAACGACAGCCTTTTTATGAAAAAATCAGTCGTCAGATTGAAGCCGATAATCCTTGGATTATACATACCACCCGAATTCGTAATTGGTTATTGCAACCACAAGTTCAAGGCTATAAAGCGCACCCAATGATGAATACCGTTTGGCAATATCTTGATGTACAGTCAATCAAAAAATAACTGATAAAGTTGAAGGAAATGATGAAGGATAATTTAAATAGGAAACTTAAACAGATTGGGTTAAGTGTATTGTTGGGCAGTATGATGCTTACAGGCACGATGAATGTTTTTGCCAAAAGTCCAGCAGATCTAAATAAGGTTTTACGTTATGTTTTTCCCGTTGCGGAAACGGGATTTGATCCAGCTGGAACACAAGATTTGTATTCTGCACATGTGCATAATTCAATCTTTGAAGGCTTATATACCTATGATTATCTAGCATCACCTGCCAAATTAGTCCCGCGTACTGCTGTAGCATTGCCTGAAGTGAGTGCGGATGGGTTGACCTATACCTTTAAAATTAAAAAAGGTATCTATTTTGCAAAAGATCCAGTGTTTAAAGGTAAGGCGCGAGAGTTAACTGCACAAGATTATGTTTATTCTTATAAACGTTTATTAGATCCAGGTTTACATTCACCCAATAGTTGGTTGTTGGATGACAAGATCGTGGGTATAGATAAACTCCTTGATCAAGCCAAAAAAAACGGGAAGTTTGATTATGATCAACCTGTTGCAGGGCTTCAGGCAACAGATCGTTATACTTTGGTGATTAAGTTAAAACAGCCTGATCAAAACTTTCCAATGCTCTTGGCACATCAGCCAGCAGGTGCGGTGGCTCGGGAAGTAATTGAACATTATCGCGATAAATCCGGATTTGCTATGGCTCATCCAGTAGGTACAGGTCCTTATATTTTGACCAAGTGGATTCCTGGCTCACGTATTATTTTAAAAGCAAATCCTGACTATCGTGGCTATGTTTGGGATTTCAAAGCTTCAACACCCGAAGATCAGAAAATTGTCGATGCAATGAAAGGCAAAAAGATGCCGCAAATCGGTGTGGTTGATATTCAAGTGATGGAAGAAGCGCAATCACGCTGGTTATCGTTTAGCAAAGATGAAACAGACTTATTCGTCCTTGATGGTGATTTAACTGTTCAAGCGATTCAGGATGGTCAGCTCAAGCCTGAACTGGCGAAAAAAGGCATTCAACTTTCCCGAATTGTCGATCCTTCGATTGATTATTATTACTGGAATATGCAGAACCCTGTTGTTGGTGGTTTAAGTAAAGAAAAAATTGCTTTACGTCGTGCCATGGCAATGGCGTATTCCCCAGATAACCAAATTAAAATTTTAATGAAAGGGGATGCACAAAGATTACAATTCCCTGTCCCTTATGGGGTAGTGGGGCATGATCCAAATTACAAAACCAGTATCCCTTATTCAGTCAAAGCAGCCAATTTACTTCTTGATCGTTATCACTATAAGGTGGGGGCAGATGGTTGGCGAACTTTGCCCGATGGTAAGCCGTTGGTGATCGAATTAGCAGTTTATGGGGGGAGTGCGCGTAGTCAGCAGAGTGCCGAATTTTGGAAAAAAACGTTAGACAATATTAAAGTCAAAATGACCACCAAATCCTTACCTTTTGCAGAAGGTCTAAAAGCTGAAAAGCAATGTAAAACCATGTTTAAAGGTTCTGCTTGGGTTGCTGACTATCCTGATGCTGACAACTTTATGCAATTGTTCTACAGCAAAAATATTCATGCGACCAACAATGCCTGTATGAAAATTCCTGAATATGACCGCCTCTATGAACAAACCCAAAAGTTAAAGCCGGGTCCTGAACGCGATGCACTCTATCGCAAAATGGCAAGAATATTAGAAGTTTATATGCCTGTACAAATGGCATCAACACGTTATCGAAATGCTTTGGCGCAACCGCGTGTGATTGGATTTAAAAAGCATCCTATTCTTCCATCAGAATGGATGTATTTTGATATGAAAAAGTAATTTATTGCAGTGGTTGAAAAAATAAACAGATTAAATTTTGAAAAATAAATTGAAGATTGGAGTTAAAGATGAAAATGAAGCGATTTAAGCTCAGTGCGTTATGTATGTTATCAATAGGTTTAGGACAGTGGGCATATGCACAATCGGAACGGAGTACTTTACCGAAGTTTCAAGCGAAAGACATTCCAGCCCAATGTGATGCAAAAATTGCTGATGTAAAAAGTAAACTTGCTGAATTTGCCAAAATCAAATTAAAAAATAATGCGCCTGCTGGTAATGTGTTGGCAAAGTGGGATCAAATTTTTGCTGAGTTTGAAGATTTTTATGGACCGATCAATTTGATGAGCAATGTCGATCCAGATGCAGCATTACGCAAAGCTGCTGAGGATTGTGAGGTTAAAATTAGCCAATTCCAGACTGAAGTTTATCAAGATGCCAAGTTATATCAGCAGATTAAAAAAACCAAAGCCAATAATGAGATTGACAGTAAATATCGCCAAGATATTTTAGATGGTTTTGAAGATACTGGTGTTCAGCTCTCCGCAGAAAAACAAGCCCGTTTAAAGGTCATTTTGGATGAGTTGACCAAGATCCAACAAGAATATGCGCGTAATATTCGTGATAATCCAGAAAAATTAGAATTCACACCTGCCGAGCTAAAAGGTTTACCCGAAAGTTATATCGCCAATTTAAAGAAAAATGAAAAGGGTAACTATTTATTGGGATTTGACTATCCCGAATATCGTCCATTTATGGAGTTGGCAGACAGCGATGATGCGCGTAAACGTTATCAAATTGCTTATACACGTCGCGGAACTGAAAAGAATTTAGTCCTGCTTAAACAAGCCATTGATCTGCGTTATGAGTTGGCACAACTCTTTGGTAAAGCCAGCTATGCCGATTGGGCATTGAAAAACCGCATGGCGCAAAATCCTGAAACAGTCAATAAGTTCCTCAAAGACGTGCACAATACCGTTGCACCATTAGAACAAAAAGAAGTACAGACTCTCCGTGAATTCAAAGCCAAAACGTTGAACATTGCTGTGGAAAAAGCTGAAATTAATCGCTGGAGTGAAGCATATTGGAGTGAAAAATTACGCCAAGATAAGTACAAAATTGACCAAGAAAAAATGCGTGAGTATTTTCCAACCCAAGCGTCGCAAGACTGGTTATTTGCCATTTCATCTCACTTATATGGAATCGAGTTTAAGCCTGCTAAAGTCGATGTTTGGCAAGATGAAGTTGAATATTACGATGTAATCGATAAGCAGACAGGTCAACTTTTAGGTGGTCTGTATATGGATAAGTTTCCACGTGAAGGTAAATATGGTCATGCTGCGGTTTGGGGAGTAAGAGGCGGAAGTACACTGACCCAGCGTAAGCCCATTTCTGCTTTGGTCACCAACTTTAATCGTAAAGGCTTAAACAGTGATGAACTGGAAACATTTGTCCATGAGTTTGGTCACGCTTTACATGGAATTCTTTCAAATACGCGTTATGCCTCGCAGTCAGGGACTTCTGTAGAGCGTGACTTTGTGGAAGCACCTTCCCAAATGTATGAGGAATGGGCACGTCGTAAAGAAACGCTTTCTACCTTGGCGGATTATTGTAAGCCTGCATGTCCACGCATTGATGATGAACTGATTGCAAAACTCAAAGCGGTTAAAAACTATGGACGTGGTTTGTTCTATTCTCGTCAGACCTTGTATGCGCAATATGATATGGCACTACATACTGCCAATGCATTAAAAACCCAACCCATGGATGTTTGGAAAAATCTAGAAGCTCAAACAGCTTTAGGTTATGTGCCTACGACGGAATTCCCTGGTCAGTTTGGTCATATTATGGGAGGTTATCAAGTCGGCTATTACGGTTATATGTGGTCTGAAGTGTTGGCCTTAGACATGCTTTCAGCATTTGGCGATAACTTAAATAATCCAGAAGTTGGTGCACGTTATTGGAAGACAATCTTGTCGCAAGGTGGGCAGAAGAAAGCTGAACAATTGGTGGTCGATTTCTTAGGCAGAGCACCAGATAACAAGGCATTCTTTCAAGAAATTACGGGACAACGTAACTAAAGGGAATAAGAACTATGTTGGCATATATCATACGTCGTATATGGCAAATGATTCCTACCATGTTGGGAGTTGTGTTGCTGATTTTCTTTTTATTTAATTGGGTCGGGGGCGATCCTGCATATATCCTTGCAGGCAAAATGGCGAATCCAGAACAAATTGCAAATATTCGCCAGCAATTGGGCGTTGACCAACCCTATTACATTCAACTTTGGATTTTTATTAAACAAATTATCACTTTTGATTATGGTTTTAGTTGGAGTACCGGGGAGTCTGTTTCAAATATTATTTTGACTCGTCTAGGACCATCACTCACCATCATTATTCCATTGACGATCTTACAAACTGTGATTTCAATCATTTTGGCGTTGGCTGTTGCATCGGTCCGTGGTTCTTTAACAGATCGCATGGTGATGTTGTTGTGTACCATCGGTATGTCGATCAGTATTTTGGTGTATATCATTGTATTTCAATACAGTCTTGCTTATCAGTTAGGTTGGTTCCCTGTGCAAGGATGGAGTGACAGCCTGACGGGAAATTTATTTGAATATGCATTACTGCCTATTTTAATTATGTTGGTGGTCAGTATTGCGCCTACATTACGACTTTATCGCAGCTTTATTTTGGATGAAGTCAATCAGGATTATGTCAGAACTGCTCGTGCAAAAGGCGTTGGGGAAGGACGTATCTTGGGGATTCATGTGCTTCGTAATGCTTCAATTCCGATTATCACTGATGTGATGGCAAGTCTGCCTGGTTTATTAATCGGTGCATTCTTAATTGAGCGTTTTTTTGGGATTCCAGGGATCGGGCGTGAAATCATCATTGCAGTTGAGCGTAGTGATTTTCCTGTGATTAAAGCCATTACTGTGTATGTCGCAGCCGCAACCATGATTTTTAATCTCATCGCTGATTTGATTTATAAAGTGGTTGATCCACGCGTACAGTTGAAGTAGGTGGGATGATGCTTGGAATTTTATCTAAAAAAGTAGAAACACAACAGCAAGCTTCTCCGGGGCTATGGCGTTTGGCTATGCGACGATTAAAAGCTGATCGTGTTGCGATGGTGTCGTTAGGAGTATTGTTCTGTTATTTCATCATCTTGATTTTATCCATGACAGGTGTCATCGCTTCTAACTGGAACAAAGAGGTTGCCGAAAGTTATGCACCTCCTACCTTTATGGGAGCTGATCAAACACTACAAAATGCTGCTCAAAAGACAGCAAATACAGCAGCTTTACCTGAAAATCCTGTTGATCCTTTAAAAGATGTTATCAAAGAATTAAATGCTCAAATTGCCACTGAGCAGGCTTCAGGTGGTGCAGTGGATTATTATGGTGTTCAAGATCCACTCGCTGAGGATATGAAGGTCATTGATCAGCAGTTGGGTGGACATTTGCTCGATCAGCAAAGCGAGTTGAAAAAAACTTTGCCTTTTGGTGCTGATAAATGGGGACAGGATGTTTTATTAAAGACCATTAAAGGCGCTGAAACCTCGATTGTGGTCGGGTTGGTTTCTGCATTGCTTGCTGTGGTGATCGGTACTTTTCTTGGGGCGATTGCAGGCTATTTTGGTGGATGGGTTGATGATGTCCTAAATTGGTTTTATAGCATTTTTACCTCTATTCCCTATTTATTGCTGGTCTTGGCAATTGCAGCTGTATTACAACAAAAAGGAATTTTGTCTATCGTTTTGATTTTAGGTTTAACTGGCTGGACAGGTGTGTTTCGTTTAATTCGTGCTGAATATATGAAGCATACCTCACGTGAATATGTGCTTGCGGCTAAAGCTATTGGGGTGAGCCACCTGAGACGAATGTTTGTGCATATCTTTCCCAATGTCAGTCATATTGCACTGGTTCAGATGTCAATTTTAGTGGTTGGATTTATTAAATCAGAAGTGATTTTAAGTTTCCTTGGCTTTGGTGTTCCTGTAGGGGTTGTGTCATGGGGCAGTATGCTAAATGAGGCACAAAGCGAGCTCATACTGGGTAAATGGTGGCAATTGGTTGCTGCATCAGTCGCAATGGCAGTACTCGTCACGGCATTTTCAATGTTTACAGATGCATTACGTGATGCACTAGACCCTAAATTAAAATAAGGAGCACATCAATGTCAGAACAATATGTGACACCTCCTGTATTGCTCAGTGTTCAAGATCTGAGTGTGAGTTTTAAGGGGGAAAATAAGCAATTTATTGAAACTGTAAAAGGCATTTCTTTTCAGATTCCAGCCAATACCACCGTGGCATTGGTGGGTGAGTCTGGCAGTGGTAAGTCTGTGACGTCTTTGGCAACAATGGGACTATTACCCAAAGATCAGTCTCGTATCGCTGAAAAAAGTAAAATTATGTTTGAAGGTCAAGATTTACTGGGTTTGACAACCAAACAAATGCGTAAGATTTGTGGTAAAGACATTGCCATGATTTTTCAGGAACCGATGTCATCGCTTAATCCTGTCTTTACCGTAGGTGATCAAATTGCTGAAATTCTACGGATTCACTTAAACATGGGACGAAAACAAGCGCGTCAACGTGCACTTGAATTACTCACTGAAGTGGGGATCCCATCACCCGAAACCAAGATTGATGCTTATCCCAATCAACTTTCTGGTGGTCAGCAACAACGCGTCATGATTGCAATGGCAATTGCCTGTGAACCGAAATTACTGATCGCTGATGAACCCACCACAGCATTAGATGTTACGATTCAAAAACAAATCTTAGATTTGTTAGAGGCTTTGCGTAAACGCCGCCAAATGTCGATGCTATTTATTACTCATGATTTGGCTTTGGTGAATGAAATTGCCGATCAAGTCATTGTGATGCGTCATGGTGAAATTCGTGAGCAAGGTTTAGCCAACGAGGTGCTAGAACACCCCAAAGATCCATATACCAAAGCTTTATTGTTATGCCGACCAACATTATCACAACGTCCTTATCGTTTACCTGTCATCAATGACTTTCTTAAACAACAAGAAGGGCATTGGGTCGAAGGCGAAGATTTAGCAAAAACAAAAATGCCGGAAAGAACACGTGGTTTAGTCGGTGGTGAAGAAATCATTTTAGAAGTCAAAGATTTAAAAAAATCATTTTTTAGCCGTAAAGGGTTCTTTGGAAAAGAAGAATATCAAGCGGTAAAAGGTGCATCTTTTCAATTGGCAAAAGGAAAGACATTAGGCTTAGTCGGTGAGTCAGGTTCTGGTAAAACTACGATTGGCTTATTGTTGATGCGTCTACAACAGGCTACAGGCGGGCAGGCATTATTTCAAGGTAAAGATATTTTGGCAATGTCTGAAAAAGAATTCACCCAATATCAACGTAAAATTCAGATTATTTTCCAAAACCCATATGCTTCACTAAATCCACGTTTTACGGTTGGACAGATCTTGATGGAGCCGATGCAGATTCATCGCATTGGTGCAAATGATGTAGAACGCAAACAGTTTGCCTTAGCCTTATTGGAGAAAGTCAGCTTACCTGTACAGGCTTTTGATCGTTATCCACATGAGTTTTCGGGTGGTCAGCGTCAACGGATTGCAATTGCTCGTTGTTTAACCTTAAAGCCTGAAATTTTAATTTGTGATGAGTCGGTATCTGCATTGGATGTATCTGTTCAAGCTCAGGTGTTAAATTTACTTCAGGATTTACAAGATGAGTTTGGATTGAGCTATATTTTTATTTCACATGATCTATCTGTAGTGAAATATATTTCTGATCAAATCATGGTGATGAATCATGGTGATATTGTCGAAATTGCCAATTCTGATGAACTGTATCAGTCACCTAAACATGAGTATACCAAACGCTTGTTGAGTGCCATTCCAAAAGCTGTTGTTGAGTAACTGTTCTGATCCGATGCAAATCAAAAAGCCACTCAATCGAGTGGCTTTTTAGCGTTCAGTCTATGTATGACTTAAAACTTTTTAAAACCTTTATTCACTACAAAAGGTTTTTTCTTTTCAGGTTGTTCACTACGTTCTTGACGGTCTGAATAATCACGACGATCATTGCTGTAACGTTCATCTGAGCGGTTACGGTTTTGTGGTGAACCATAGCGGTTTTCAGAGCGGTTGCTGTTAAAGCTGTTGCCGCGATTATCTGCACGATCTTGATTGTAATGGTTGCCACCAGTACGGGCTTTATTGAAACGGTTTTCAGAACGCTCATTGCGCTGATCAGCACGATTTTCACTGCGGTTTTGACCATATTGATTTGAACCCGCTTTATAGTCGCGTTGTTCATTATGGTTATTTTGTTGCTCACCTTCATTGTCACGGCGTTGCTGACGAAGGAAACCGCCGCGACGTGCAGCCATTGGTTTGTCTTGCATACGTTCTGTACGGCGTTTTGCCATACCAAATAGACCCGTACCTTGACGTGGTTTTAGTTCAACCGCTTTGGTTAAATTATCAATATCAGTTTTATCCAGTTCCATCCAACGACCTGTACGAAGTTCACGAGGCAAAATCACAGTACCGTAACGTGTACGGAGCAAGCGACTTACTTTTAAACCTTGTGATTCAAAAATACGGCGAACCTCACGGTTACGACCTTCTTTTACAACGACTTGGTACCAGCGATTGATCCCTTCACCACCAATTTCAGAGAAAGATTCAAATTTAGCTGGACCATCATCTAAAACAACGCCATTTGTCATGTTGTTTTTAAGTTGAGGCGTGACTTCTCCCATGACACGAACAGCATATTCACGTTCGATTTCATTTGAGGGATGCATTAAACGATTGGCAAGTTCACCATCGTTTGTGAAAAGCAATAAACCGGTAGAGTTAATGTCTAAACGACCTACCATGACCCAACGGTCGTTGGCGATTGGCGGTAAATGATCAAACACGGTCGGGCGAGATTCAGGATCATTACGTGAGCAGATTTCACCTTCTGGTTTATAGTAAATCAAGACACGACGACGGATTTCGTCTTCAATTTGGAACTGAACCTTACGACCATCGATGCGAAGCTCATCACCTGGTTCGATACGTTCACCCACTTGAGCAACCTGCCCGTTGACACTTACACGACCAGCGGCAATGACCTCTTCCATATAACGGCGAGAGCCCAGACCAACTCGTGCGAGCACCTTTTGCAATTTTTCACTCATGACAGCATAACCTTAGAAATAATCATCAACAGTGCACCTATTTAAGACTTTGGCGCTTGCGCATCCAAAGCCATAAAAGCTTCCTTGGCGTCCTGTAGGGGAGGCAATTGATCCAAAGACACTAGACCAAAGGCATTTAAAAATTGTGGCGTCGTTACCAACAACGCGGGTCTTCCTGGGAGCTCACGGTAACCAGATTCTTTAATCCAGTTCCAATCAAATAAAGTCCTGAGTATTTGACTATTATTTGTCACTCCTCGTATTTGCTCAATATCAGCGCGGGTTACAGGCTGATGATAAGCAATCACTGCAACAGTTTCTAACAGTGATGGCGATAATCTGGTTGGTCGATCAGGCCAAACTTGTGCAATCATATTGCGATATTTAGCACGAACTTGAAAACGATAACCTTGAGCGGTTTCAATCAGCTCAATAGAACGACCATGTTGTAAAACAGACAGTTGTTGTAAATACTGTTGCAACTGCTGTTTAGAGTACTGATTTTGAAATGCTTCTTTTAAACGTGCTAGAGAGACAGGGGCGTCACTGGCAAAGATAATCGCTTCAAGTTGCATCAAAACTTCATGATGTAATTCATCAACATTAAATACATTATTTTGATCTATGGTCATGCGTTTGCACCTTGAATGGAAAGAGGAGCTTCGACACCAGATGAAATAATTTGAACTTTTTGCTGACGCGTCAGCTCTAAGATTGCCATGAAAGTCACCACCATGCCCATACGACCTTGGTTTGGCTTAAGCAATTCTTGAAAACTGAGTACTCCACCAGATTGGGTCATATATTCAATATAAGCAATACGTTCTTCAAGCAGGACAGGCTCTTGTTCAATTTTATGGGTAATTGGTTCAGGGCGGTTAAAAATGCAGTACAAGGCATCTTTTAACATGTTGACATCATAGCCCTCATATACTTTTGGAATTTCACCAATTGCCACATGACTGGCAAAAGTATCTCGGTCTAAAACAGGCATTTGCCCTAAACGTTCAGCTGCTTGTTTGATTCGTAAATAAGTTTCTAAACGATCAATAAGTTCTTGTTTTGGATCTTTTTCGATATTGATTGTTTTCGGTTTCGGCAACAACAAGCGCGATTTTAAATCAGCTAACAGTGCCGCCATGACCATGTAGTCCGCAGTGAGTTCAATGTTAAGCGATTTCATATTGTCCATATAAGACAGATATTGCGTTGCAATTGGAGCAATATCCAATTGTAAAAGATCAAAACCGTTTTTCTGAATCAGATAAATTAAAAAGTCGAGTGGTCCTTCGAAATGTTCAAGCAGAATTTCGAATGCAGCAGGAGGAATGTATAAATCCTCTGGAATTTCTTCTTGCCATTCATCCAATACACGGATGTTGGAAATGGATTCCATAGGATGATGAGTTGCTTGAGTCATTACAATTATTAGCCACGCGAATTTTCAAAGGCATGTTTATTCGTGCTACCACGCATAAAACAGTTGCTTTGGCGCAAGGTGGTGACGAATTACGAAAAGATAGTAGGTGCATTTTAAAGTAAAAGTTCGCAGGAATACATTGCTAAATCATAAAAACGATAAAAAACCTGAAAATAAATAGGGAATATCACGTCACAAAATATGTCAGACTGTCGATAAAATCATCGGAAATTTAAAAAATTATCGTGAGATCATCGACTTACAAAGACCAAATATATAGAGTATAAATGGAGAATTTTTTTATTAAGTTGTTGTAATTAAAATAATTTTTATTGGTTTTTGTTAGTGTGGAGCTAGCCATTTTATGTATGTGCTGGAGGGGAAGTCGTATAGATCAATAAAAAAAGCATGAGGATGAGTCATGCTAAAGAGGGAACTGAATTCAAAAATATTTAGGTTTTTAGTCCCTTTTATAGGATAGCCATACTAAGCTCTGAGAATTGAGCCTGAAAACTAAAAACTTTTGGTGAGTGCAAAAGTCACGGTTGAGTCAATCGGATTAGAAACTTTAGCATTTGGGTTACCGTTACTATAGTTCTGATAGAAACCATCTTTATCCCAAGCTTTGCTATAACTCAAACTGCTTGAAATCTGATAAGGCAATTGTTTACTGATGGTCAAACTTGCATCCTGAAAGTTAGCCTCAGAAAAATTTCGAATACGTTGGTGACCATAGTGTGCATTTACAGACCAACCTTGAGTAATGGGTTGATACCAATTCAAGTCTAGATATCCAGAGCCACGAGAGTGTTGATTGTTGCCAATCGCTAAGGTGTCAGAGTTATTGCCAAAGTAGTTTTGTGTATAGGTGATTGCATATTTCAAGCTGAATGGACCATAACTGATTTCAGGAATGATCTCACCATAATTAAATCGGGTATGTGCTGTTTCTGCTGTGGTTTTTGCACCAGGGTAATAGTAATACGCGACTTTTGTACCTAGCGTAAGCTCACCGAAACTACGGCGATATCCGCTATATACATCCCATTCGACAGTCGCATCTCGGATAAAATCATCACTGACTGTAGATGCCCATGTTCCTGCAAAAAAGCCATTGCTATGATTGTAATCTAAGCCACCTTGTACAGCAGGTTTCCCCCAAGTTTGTTGGAAACCACGTGAAATATATTGGCTTGCTATGGTTAGATTCGCGCTATACGGTGATGTCGTGACTGTACTCGATTCGTCTGCATAGATGCCTTGAACGTATATGCTGCAAGGAATGAGAAATAATAGTTGCTTTTTCATCTTATTCGTCCTTGAGTAATGCGCCAGCTCAGTGGTCACTCAGCTGGCGCAATACAGACCTCTATGAATGGATTGCACGCAAAGGTGCTTGGCGTACAGGCGTTGTTCCTGCCTTGTAATAGCCCGCTTCAGATCGTGGTAACTTTTGACCACGGATTTGATCTGCAATTTTTTCTGCGATCATAATGGTGGTTGCATTTAAGTTTCCAGTAATGATCAATGGCATGATCGAGGCATCTACGACACGTAAACCTTCTAAGCCATGTACTCGACCTTGACCATCCACCACGGCCATTTCATCTTCACCCATTTTGCAACTACAAGAAGGGTGGTAAGCCGTTTCTGCATGGTTTCGTACAAAATCATCTAGCTCAGCATCGGTTTGTACTTTCTTACCGGGACTGATTTCATCGCCTCGATAGGCATCCAAAGCAGGCTGTTGCATGATTTCACGAGTAATGCGAATTGCATCTCTAAATTCACGCCAGTCTTGTTCAGTGGACATATAGTTGAACAAAATACTTGGATGTTGAAACGGATCTTTTGAATTGAGCTTGATTCGACCACGAGACGGTGAGCGCATGGAACCGACATGCGCTTGAAAGCCATGTTCTTTAACAGCATTACTACCATTGTAGTTAATCGCCACAGGCAAGAAGTGATATTGGATATTGGGCCAATCAAACTCATCTGAGCTACGGATAAAGCCGCCTGCTTCAAACTGGTTACTTGCGCCAATGCCTGTGCCATTAAAGAGCCATTCAGCACCAATCGCAGGCTGATTAAACCATTTTAGTGCTGGATACAGAGAAACAGGCTGCTTACACTTATACTGTAAGTACATTTCCAAATGGTCTTGTAGATTTTCACCCACACCTGGCAAATCATGAACCACAGCAATATCCATTGATTTGAGGAAAGTGCTTTGACCTACGCCTGAGCGTTGCAAAATTTGTGGTGAAGCAATCGCACCTGCACACAGTAAAACTTCCCGTTTTGCTTGCGCTTGTTTTAAATTGGCTTGATCAGCACCCAGAATATACTCTACACCGACCGCTTGTTTCTGATTAAAAAGAATTTTATTGGTGGTTGCATGGGTGACAATGGTTAAGTTTGGTCGACCTTTCGCCATATCCAAATAACCACGCGCTGTACTTGAGCGACGACCTTTTGGCGTCACAGTGCGGTCCATTGGACCAAAGCCTTCTTGTTGATAGCCGTTCAAATCATCAGTACGTGGGTAACCTGCCTGTACGCCTGCTTCAACCATGGCATGGAACAGTACATTGTTACCATTTTTTGGCGTAGCCACAGACACTGGACCGTTGTCACCATGATAGTCATTACCACCGATATCTCGTGTTTCGGCTTTTTTGTAATAAGGCAAACAATCCGCATAAGTCCAGTCTTCCAGACCTTTGTGGGTTGACCACTGATCTAGGTCCATAGCATTACCACGGATGTAGCACATTCCGTTAATCAACGAAGAGCCACCTAGACCTTTACCACGACCGCATTCCATACGGCGATTGTTCATATGGGGTTCTGGGTCGGTTAAATACGCCCAATTGTAACGACGACCTTGTAATGGATATGCCAAGGCAGCAGGCATTTGGGTACGGAAATCTAAACGATAGTCAGGACCACCTGCTTCTAATAATAAAACAGTGACATCTTTGTCTTCAGTCAAACGAGTAGCCAATACATTTCCGGCAGATCCTGCGCCAATGATAATGTAGTCATAGGATTGAGTATTCATAATTATCCTTTTTGTATTTCTTAAAGGTGCCAATGCAATCAAGTGATGACATGGCACATAGGATGGATTGAGAGGGAAGGGTTGAGTGCATTAAAAAATGCTTTGGTACTCACCTAATTCAACTTGAATCGATTTAATGCGTGTGTAATGTGCGAGTGTAGTCAAGCCATTTTCACGACCCACACCAGATTGCTTATAACCGCCAACTGGCATTTCTGCAGGAGATTCACCCCAAGTATTGATCCAGCAAATTCCTGCTTCGATTTGGTGAATAATACGGTGTGCTCGGGTGATGTCTTGAGTCACAACACCCGCTGCAAGACCAAAAGTCGTGTCGTTAGCACGGCGAATGACTTCTTCCTCGGTGTCATAACTGAGGATGCTCATCACAGGTCCGAAAATTTCTTCTTCAACAATGCGCATATCATCTTGACAGTGACTAAAAACAGTCGGTAATACATAAGCCCCTTTGGCTAAATCACCTTCAGTCGCACGCCCGCCACCGATAAGCAGTTTTGCACCTTGTTGTTTGCCTGACTCAATGAAAGACAATACCTTTTCCATATGTGGAAAGCTGGTGAGTGGACCAAAGTTGGTGTTTTCTGACATTGGATCGCCAATGCGAATTCGCTTAACACGTTCAACAATCGCTTTTTCAAAGTCAGCGAGTAAAGATTTAGGCACAAAGACGCGTGTACCATTGGTACATACCTGTCCTGAGCTAAAAAAGTTCGCCATGATGGCAATGTCGGCAGCACGGTCTAGATTGGCATCATCGCAAATGATCAATGGTGATTTACCACCGAGTTCCATTGTGACTTCTTTAAGGGTTGAACCTGCTGCACTGGCCATGACTTTCTTGCCTGTTTCTACACCGCCTGTAAAAGAAATTTTTTCAATCACAGGATGTTCAGTCAGCCATTGTCCAATTTCACGACCCGCACCTTGTACAACGTTAAATACGCCGTCTGGCAGACCTGCTTCCGTATAGATTTCTGCAAGTTTAAATGCTGTAAGCGGGGTAGTTTCACTTGGTTTGAAAATCATGGCATTTCCCGCTGCAAGGGCAGGAGCAGATTTCCAAAGTGCAATTTGAATTGGATAGTTCCAAGCACCAATGCCTGCAACCACACCCAATGGTTCACGACGGGTATAAAAAAAGCTGGAATCACGAAGGGGAACTTGTTCACCCTGAATCGCAGTGGCAAGTCCTGCGTAGTACTCTAAAACATCAGCCCCTGTGACAATATCAACAGTTGACGTTTCACTATATGCTTTACCTGTATCTAGTGTTTCTAAGTGCGCTAACTGGTCATTACGCTCACGAAGAATATCTACAGCACGGCGTAAAATACGTGAACGTTCCATCGCCGTCATGGCTGCCCAAATTTTCTGACCTTGTCGTGCGCTTTGAACAGCTGTTTCAATATCTTGTTGTGATGCTTGCTGAAGTGTTGCAATCACCTCACCATTGGCAGGGTTAATACTATTAAATGTTTTACCACTGGTCGCGGCAACATAGCGACCATGGATATACAATTGATGAACTTGTGAATCACTCATTCTGTCTCTCCTGCAAAGGTTTTTGCGCAAATTGCAATTGCGTTTTTACATAATCATAAGCAATGGATCGTGCCAGTTCACTGTCAAATTCATCATGACTGGCTAAACTGCCACGTAACCATAATCCGTCAATCAAAGCTGCCAATCCACGCGCAGCAATACTTGCCTGTTCTTTGTTCAATAACTTGAGGAAATGAAACTTCAAGTTTGAATATAGACGTTGGTCGTTAATTTGTTGCAAGCGTCCCAATTCAGGGAGATGCATACTTGCAGACCAAAAGTCTAACCAGACACGCATCGCTTGTTTATTGACCTGGCTGATATCAAAGTTGGAATCAATAATTGCCTTAATCTGGCTTTCTGGATGCGTATCTGCTTCAGCTTTATTCTGGTCGGTTTTTCGACGCAAAACGTTGAGCATTTCTTGCATACAGGTATTGATTAATCCTTGTTTATCACCAAAATAGTGACTGACAATACCTGTTGATAATTCAGCTTTTTTTGCAATTTGTGCAATGGTTGTATTGGACAATCCCACTTCATAAATCACATGAAATGCGGCATTGATAATTTCTTCACGTCGCACATGCTCTGGTTTTACTCTACGCTTTGTCATGCTTTTCCATTCGCCCTAAATAGGGTTTTTATCTAACATTTCTCGTTGTAGAGCATCATAACATTTTAATCATACTTTTTATTGATTGAACGTTCAATCAATAAAAAGTATAATCTGCAAAAATCAATAATTCTTTGATGGGCAATATAAGATCTAAATGGCTAAATCAAGTTCGTTGAAGGTTGATGTGCTAAGTCGAAAAAAGTGCCTATCATCTTATTTTTAAAGAAAATACACCGTTTGCAAGGAGCAAGAGCATGGTGTCAAAAAGTCATGAAGGATCCGAATCCGAACATGTTCGATTAAATTTATTTGTATTTGGTAGTTCAGCAGTCAGTATCGGTATTTTTGGGTTATTATTTGTGTTATTTCCTGAAAAAAGCCAATTTTGGCTGACCTATGTACAAGAGCAAGCCAACCAGCTATTTGGTTGGTACTATATGTTGGTGATCGTCGGCTGCATCGGTTTCGTTGCTTGGTTAGCTTTTTCAAGGTTTGGTCAAATTCCTTTAGGTAAAGATGACGATAAGCCTGAGTTTGGCTATCTGGCTTGGGTTTCCATGTTGTTCTCTGCAGGTATTGGGATCGCCTTACTCTATTATGGTGTTGCTGAACCAGTTGATCATTTCCTACGACCGCCAGAAGGTGAGGGTGGAACCATTCAAGCAGCACGTGATGCCATGATGTATAGCTTTTTACATTGGGGCATTCATGGTTGGGTGCTCTATGCCTTATTGGGTGTGACTCTGGGCTATTTTGCCTTCCGCCTAGACTTACCTTTAGCACTACGCTCAGCACTGTATCCAATTTTTGGTCAAAAGATCTATGGTTTGATTGGTGACTGTGTTGACGGCTTTGGTATTTTAGCTACTGTCATTTCTTTGGTCACCAATTTAGGGATTGGTGCATTGGTTCTGGTCTCAGGAATTAGTTATTTACTCCCAGAAATTCCCAATAATAATATTACCTTGATTAGTGTGGTCTTGGTGATGATGGTTGTTGCAACGATTACCACGGTAGTTGGTATTGAAAAAGGTTTAGCTTGGCTTTCAAGGATTAATTTACGTTTACTCTATGCTTTATTGCTTTTTGTATTTTTAACAGGACCCACCAATCATTTGTTGAATGGTCTGGTACAAAATATTGGTGATTATCTTAATCATTTTGTCGTTAAAAGTTTTGATGTGTATTTATACAATCAAAAAGCCAGTGCGTGGTTAGGTTCGTGGACAGTGTTTTACTGGGCATGGTGGATTGCTTGGGCGCCATTTGTAGGAATGTTTATTGCCCGAATTTCAAAAGGTCGTACAATTCGCGAAGTGGTATTGGGTGTATGTCTGATTCCTCTTGGTTTTACACTGGCTTGGCTTTCTATCTTTGGAAATACTGCGATTGATTTGATTTTGAATCAAAAGCAAAAAATCCTAGGGGATATGGTGTTAACTGATCCTGCTTTGTCTTTGTTTAAATTATTAGAATATTTACCTTTCAATCCTTATGTGGCTGGTATTGTCGTGGTGATCTGTTTTGTCCTATTTTTGACTCCAGTAGGTTCAGGGACATTGATGATTGCGAATTTATCTACCAAAGGTGGAAGTAGTGAAAGCGACTCACCGATCTGGTTACGAATTTTCTGGTCAGTGGTGATTACATTGGTCAGTGTTGGTCTGTTGTTGGCAGGGAGCTTCCATTCCATGCAAAGCGCCGTAGTACTCTGTGGATTGCCATTCTCTGTAATTATTTTGTTGTATATGTTTGGTATGAGAAAGGCGTTGTTACAGGATCATTTTAAACCTCAACCACCAATTTCACAGCAAGCACCCCAGCAAGAGCATTCAAGTCAAGACCCATCTTGATTGTGTAAATCCAGATACACCCATTCTGAAATATGTAATCTACTTATATTCAGAATGGGAAAATTGATATCTAGATAAATAATTTACTTGATGAATTTGACAGTATCTTTTATCTGTGAACAGTATGACACCTTAGTCTTGGTGGTCGTGTTCAATTCAATATCTATCATTCATTGATAAGACTGACACAAATCGAAATTTTTCTCAAAATACAAGGTTGTAAAAGTGCCTTATTGATATGATGCAAGTTTTCAAAAATGGCATCATTTAGATCAATGTTGTGAACAACAAGAAACACCCAGAAGCGAAAAGCAAGCTAAGGACGATACGTTTAAACTGAATTTCAGAAATTTTGTAAAACATTTGTGCACCCATCATTGCTGGAATACTCACTGCAATAATAATCAGTGCAAAATAAGGTAAATGTAAGCGTTGAATCGTCCCTTGGTAGAGATAGATCAATAGGGTAAATAACTGAATGGCAAAATTAAAGTGTCTCAGAATATAGCGCTGTTGGGCTTTAGGTAGGTTTTTAAGCATCACCCATGCAGAAGGTGCTGCACCACAAAAACCACCTAATCCACCTAAAACTCCACCTACAAAGCCGATGCAAATGTCAGCGATTTTTCCCAATGCTTGAATGCGTGGGAATTCAGGTGCAAAAAGCATGATTGGACACCAAAGCATGAGAAACAGCCCGAGTAAAATTTTAAAACTATTGCCATCAACCAAGTGTAAAAGGTAAGTTCCTAACGGAACACCGATGAGTCCTGCAATCAGATAGGGCAATACCAAAGAAAAAGAAAAGTCATGTTTTTGCTCTCGCCCCAGTGCGATGAGATGACTCCATAGAGAAGCAAAGACCACCAACGGTGCTGCCAGTTGTGGTGGTAATACCCAAACCCAAAAAGACATCGCAATTAAAGCAAAGGCAAAACCTGTTAAACCTTGCACAAAGCCTGCAATCATGGCACCGAGAATGAAAATAAACCAAGTCATTTTTTAGTGTGTTATATCGAGCTGGAAAAGGGGCATGGTATTCCGACCAAAAGGATGAGATCAAGCACTCGATTCTAAAAGAAATGAATGAATGGCTTCATCATTTATTTAGATTAAAATTGAGATTCAAATCGTCATTCTTGCATTGAATTTCAGCCAATAAAAAAGCCCCTAACTTTAGAGGCTCAATATTCATTTTATGTCTAAATAATAAGTGAATTAATCATTATTAGGTTTTAATGATTGGGTTAAACCATTGATATCACCACCTTTGATGCCTAACTCATTCATTAAACTATCAATTAACGGTGCTTGAGAGCGATAACGAAGTGCGCTGTTGACGACTTGATCAGAAAGCGCAACTTGAGTTTGTTCACCTGATTCTGAGCTTCCAGTCGAGCCAGCAACACCGCCTAAACCATTGACTTGGAGAATCTTAATATCATCAATATTTTCCATCGGTTTAACACTTTCACGAATGATTTCAGGTAGGTATTTCAATAACGCTAAACGAATTTGCATTTCAACTTGTTCAGTTGAAAGGACATTATTGGCTTCGTTCACTGCACGCGTACCCTCAGCATCCACTTGATATTGTTTCTCTTGAGCGGCTGCAAGCAGCATTTTTGCATCAGCCTCACCTTTGGCCTTTAATCGAACCTTTTCTGCTTCCGCTTGTGCTGCAATACGTACAGCTTCTGCATCATCTACTGCAGCTTGTTTTGATGCTTCTGCTGCAACGGTAATGGCAATCGCATCTGTTTCAGCAACTTGTTTCGCAGCAACCAACTCAACTGCTTTTAAACGCTCAGCTCGCTGAGTTTCTCGAACTGTGGTCACTTCTTCTTCCGCTTTTACCGCTTGTGCACGCGCTTGATCTGCTAAGGCTTTTGCTTCAGATTCTGCGCGTGATTTTTCAGCAATCGCGATGGCACGGTCTTGTTCAGCCAGTTCAATGGTTTTCTTCTGTTCTACTTGGGCTTTTTGGATCAACTGTGCTTTTTGAATATTTTCATTTTCAACATCTCGTGCTGAAGCAATGCGTTTAATTTCAACTTCACGTTCAGCGGCAATACGCGCCTCTTCGGCTTCTCGTTTTTTTGCCGCTTCTTGGGTCGCGATTTCAGCAGACTGTTCAGCTTTGCGAATGGCAATTTCACGTTCTTGTTGCATTTTTGCATATTCTTCTTCGCGAAGGATTTGCAAACGCGCTTGTTCAGCTTCTAAGTTTTTGGCTTTGATTGCCAGGTCATTGTCCTGTTCGATGTCATTTCGTTTTTTACGACGGTCTTCAATGGTTTCGGTTAATTTGGTTAAACCTTCAGCATCGAAAGCATTTTGTGGATTAAAATATTCAAAACTGGTTTGGTCCAAACCTGTCAAAGAAACAGTTTCAAGTTCTAAACCATTTTTAAATAAATCTTCTGAAACCACTTGTTGAACTTTTTGGACAAAATCAACCCGCTTTTCATGTAACTCTTCCATTGCCATTTCAGCAGCAACTGCACGAAGTGAGTCCACAAATTTACCTTCAACCAAGTCTTTTAGTTCTTGCGGTGACATGGTTTTTTTACCCAGCGTTTGGGCTGCCGTAGCAATTGATTCTGCGGTAGGTTTTACACGAACATAGAATTCCGCCATCACATCTACCCGCATGCGATCTCGGGTAATCAATGCTTGATCTGTCGCACGTTTAACTTCAAGTCGTAGTGTATTCATATTGACAGGAATCACTTCATGTAAAACAGGAAGTACAATTGCACCGCCATTCAAAATGACCTTTTCACCACCAAAACCAGTACGAACAAAGGAAACTTCTTTACTCGAACGTTTATATAAACGGGCAATGATCACGCCAATAATGATCAGTGCTGCGAGCACAATGCCCGCTAAAACCAGTATTTGATATAAATTTGAATTCAACATTTTATTATGCCTTCGTTTGTTATTAAAAAATTAATCAAGAATTGCTTGAAAACCTACTTTTGTTCGCTGGGTGAGAATTACCGATTGACCTTGTGAAAAGACTTGGTCTAATTCAGGTTCAACCAAAATATAATGTGTTTGTCCAAATTGATCGATGACTTTGGCTTGAGCAGGGTAGTTCTGCTTTGCTTCGCCTAAAACAATCTGAGCTGTACGACCAATCAACTCGTCACTATGAATGGCAGTGGTTTCATCTTGGGGTAAAATTTTGGAGATCAGGGCTGCACAGAGACGGACTATGGGCATACATAAAAAAAGACTGGCTGGTGCAATTACCCAAATTGAAAAATAATGTTCTGTAAAGTGATAAAAAATTGTTTGAACAATAAAGCCAAATAGGGCATAAACAGTTAAAAAAATAATCAACCAAACTAAGACAGGAACTCTTCCCAAATAGAGCCAATCTAAAAGTTGTACAAAAAAACCATGTTCTGTATGCAGATCAATATCTGGATGATGGGCTTCTAGAAGCTGATCAGGAACAAATTGGTCTAAAAAACCTTGGCTACTCGAACCAATAATGAGAAGCAAACACTCCACCAGTCCCAACAACAACATGAGGCAAAGACTTACGCTAAAAACTAAGTTAGATGAGTGTGTAAATAATTCCCACATATTGTTTTGCTCAACATTATTGTTAAAAAATTTTTATAGATCGTATTTTAAATTTGAACTAATCCTACAATTATCATCAATTAATTCAATTAATAAATAAAGTCTATCGGTTTTGTCGAAATATTGCAACTAAATATTTTTTGATTGTAATTAAAATCAATATGTTATCATTTTTAATAGTGGAAAAGTTGTTTGAAAATGATTGCTTGCATTTTGTTCAATGATTCCTTATAACTGTTGAAGTTAACAGACGGAACTGTAGACAAAAAAATACGCAATGATTGGGGTGATCATTGCGTAGAACAACGAATCTGCTTTCACAGTTCGGTTAAGGAGAAATGTTATGAATTTTGGGGAAGATTCATAACTTAAGTAGATAGTAGACGGTTCTGTCTGTTAATTCATTGGTATTCACGTAAACAAGTGTTAAATCTCGTAAATAAGGTTAAAATGTGAACAGTATCAATGAAAGAAACTTAATTTTAATCTATGTTTTTTATAGAGATTTTTAAGTTATATTGCATAAACAAATAATCTAAGCATATACAGTATTTTTTAACGAATGATAAATACACGGTTTGAAAAAATTAGATTTTGGCTATTTTTTAACATCTTAAAAAGCATTTATTAGTGCTAGTTTGAGCGATGTTATGAATGTTTTGATGAAATGAACTGTGTTGGCTTGCTTTATTTATTGGTGATTGCTTAGTTTTAATTAAAATCACGTCAAATTGTCGTATTGAAGGGATAAAAATAATTAAATTTCTAAAAAATTATTTTTGACGATAAGCTTCGATTTACATGACAAACAATCCATGTTCCTAATTTACTTTAATCTTCGACTCGAATGTATGAGTGAGTCCAATTTAATGTATAAATAAAACGGCTATATATGATCATCATAAAACATGATGGCTGGAGTGTATGCGCCGTTTTGAATTGAATTTGGTATGTCATCTTTCTTGCATTTGTAGTGTTTTTTTTCATAATAAGCTTTCTTATATTTGTGCGCTTTTTATCATGTCAGCATTAGAAATTTTTGCCGTTATTATTAGTGTGATTGGTGTTGGTTTGACAATAAAGCGCAATATGTGGTGTTGGTTATTTAATTTTTTTGCATTTGTCTTATACGCTTATCTATTTTTTACCTTTAAATTATATGGTGAAACCATTTTACAGCTATTTTTTATGCTGGTGAATTTTTATGGTTTTTATCACTGGTTTAAAGGTAAACAGCAAGATCATGAAATTCGAATTGAGCCCATTGCGAAAGGTACCGTGTTTATTCAAATGTTGATTGCTGCCTTAGGTGGGCTTTTATTCGGCTTGTCATTGCATTATTTTACTGATGCAGCTTTGCCGATGCTAGATTCGCAACTTGCAGCATTTAGTTTATTGGCGACCTATTGGACCAGTCGAAAACACATTGCGACTTGGGTACTGTGGGTATTTGTTGATATTGTCTATGTGGCGATGTTTCTTTACAAAGATTTATTTTTGACTGCAGGTTTATATGCAGCATTTGTGGCTATGGCGGCATTTGGATGGTGGCAATGGGAACAAGTGAAAAAGAAACAATTGAGTCAGTTGTATAATGAAATCTAGTGATATAAAGGTCTAGCATGCTGATTGACTTTGTTCAAATACAAAAACAGAAATTTGAAGATCTGGCACAAAATATTGTAGATAGACCTGAAAAGTATCTTGATTTTGATTCAGTATCCGATTTTTATAAAGCTCAATGGCTCAATGATTTTCCTCAAGGAACGACATGGACTGTATCTGGTCTTGATGATGGTGCAGAAGACTTTTGTATTCATATTGAATATAAAAATCATTTTTTATCGATCGATGTGCAAGGTGTGCAAAAATTAACCAAGGTTCGTTATACAATTAGAGAATAATCGCTCAATGATTCAGATGCTTCATTTCGTTCATACAATTGTCATGTTTGCTGTCTATATTGATCATGTTGGGTAATTTTTAATCATATTTCAATAAAAAAAATTTTGAGCGCTGAACTTTTCTCAAAGAGAAATCAACCTTCAAAAGTAAAAAATAATTGAATCACCAAATCTTTTAACCATCTGTATAAAAGCATAAATTTTATTGGATGTGATTGATATTAAAACACATATTTGTTTAATCAGACAGTTTGATGATATGTTCTCGATACATCCTAATTTTTGATTTTGATACTCGTGTTATGATTCAAAAAAACACAAGACACAAAAATTAAAAAATTAAATTTTATAACTTAAATAAATACAGTAATTTTGAATATTTTTTTATTTATTTTAAAATAAAATACAGCTATAAGTGTGTGTATGTAAATATTTTTTAAAAAATAAACTTGTCGTTGTTTTGAATTTTATTTACTGTAATTATATATTATTATTGAACTCAAAGTTCTTTTTATTTTGGTTTGTTTAAATAAATACAATGAGTTAAATTTATCTAATGGTTTAAATGAATGCTATCCAATGTGTGAAATCAAAACAAACCAACTTATTTCATTCAATTTAGTCTTGCTATTAAAATAAATAGAATTAAGAAATGGTACTATTTAAAAAAATGACTTACTTTGATTTTTCTAAGTGTTATATTTTAATCATCGATATGAAAAATAAAAATAGAGAGTAATTCACTATTTTTGACGGGTGAATGGTAATATGAAGCAAAAAAATAGAGGGGTAATACATTCCTCCGCTGAAGTTTTTATACACGACAACATGATCATGAATTGGAGTAATTATAAAAAGTGCAGCTTGGTCCTATTACTTGGTGGTATAGATGTTTTGTTATGGATCATATGGTGGTATTTCAGTGAAGCAAAAGTAGATATACAACCTTGGATTAATCAAGCCTTTTATCCAACGTATATTCGGATGTTGTCTCTTGCCACAATTGGTTTTTTTGTGCTCATTTTTCTGATTCGATCTTTAAAAAAAATTTCTATTTTTGAAAAAATTATTCCTTATATAACGATTGTATATTTTGGCACTATTTTTATTTATGGTGCTTATTGTATAGGTATCTTTAGTCCAGCTTCGACTGCTGGTTTTGTCAGCTTGATTACGGTTGGTTTGGTGTTGTTTGAACGGCGGGTTGTTTATTTAACAGTTATTCCAATTAGTTGTTTTATGTTGATTTGTATTGTATTGAGTCTTACAGGTCAGATTAGATATGCCCCGATTTTCAGTGAAGAACTGCTGTTAATGCCGTTGTATCGCAATGCATTTTGGGTATATTGCATGCTGTATTTTTATATTCCAATTTTCTTTGCAAGTTTAGTTTTGTTTGAGGTTCTTCTTACACAGTGGCGTAAACGCGAAAAAATGATTGAGCAAGTGAGTATTATTGATCCTTTAACTGGCATTTTTAATCGTCGTAAAATCAGTGAAAATATTGATATGCTCAAACAACAACAAAGCTCTTTTGCGATTGTGTTGTTAGACCTTGATTATTTTAAAGATATTAATGATAAATATGGTCACGATATAGGCGATATCGTTTTACAACAAGTTGCTGGGATATTGACTGAAAATATCCATGAAGAGGATATTGTTGGACGCTTTGGTGGTGAGGAATTTATCATTTTGACCAGAGGTGGTCAGCTCGCCAAAGCCATTGATATCGCTGAGCGATGCCGTAAAGCAATTGAGAAAGAAGTGATTTTACTGGATACTCAACGCAAAATTAGCATTACTGCAAGTTTTGGCGTTGCAGCCTCAATCAATCCTTTTGGAATTACCAAAGAAGAAATTATTCGTCAGGCAGATCAAGCGTTATATTTGGCAAAAAAGAATGGGCGCAATCAAGTTCGTCATTTCTTGGAAATTAAAATTACCCATTCAATGGAATCTAAACAAGTGATTTAGGGGCTGTGGACATTTCATAAATGGCTTGCGTTGTAGGTTAAAATTGAGCAGGCATTGGCAAGGAAATGAAGAGAATAGCGAGACTATTTTTAAGTTTCATAACGTAGCCTGAGATAATTTTAGCCACAACCCTTCGGGACTAGTGTGTTTTTTGTCGCTTCGTCGTTCCGAACTACTCATTTAGAATGACTAAATTTCGTATTTCGCGCCTAGAATCGCCTAAAAAACACACCTAGTCGCAAACATAGACGAATTGTCCACAGACCCTAATGTATTTCAAATTTTTTTCGGTAAATTAAGCTGGTCAGTAGGGTGAAGCAACACAACACGACAATATAGTACATTGCACCAATATCACTATATAAACTGAGCCATTGTACTAATGGGAGCGTTAATCCACCTGCGATGGCATAAGCAACGTTATAAGAAAAAGAAATTCCTGAAAAACGAATTTGTGCAGGAAACATTTTTACCATGCTATAAGAAACTATACCTACCGTACCTGAAAATAAACCCAATAGCATATAGAGGCTAAAAATGGTGGATGTAGTTACATGCTCCAAACTGTTGTAAAAAATAGCTGAAATAACAGCGACACACAGTGAACCCCAGAACATAATACGACCTGCACCAAAGCGATCAGCCAATGTTCCTGCAATCACACAACCCAACATCTGCATTAAGATTGCAGCACTTTGCATTTGAAATGCATCTGTACGTTGAAAAGCAAAAGTCCCCGTGAGTAAATTAGGCATCGCTAAAATAATGACCACGACACAACCCGTTAAAAACCAAGTAAACAGCATTCCTATCAAAACCGCTGACTTATGGGAGCTTAAGACTTGTTTGATTGGTAGCGCTTTAGAGAGTTCTTTACGTGCTTGCATGGCTTTAAACACAGGTGTTTCTTTGAGATAGCTTCTTAGATATAAAGCAATTAATCCAAATATTCCGCCCAAAATAAAGGGAATACGCCAAGCCCAAGCGTGAATTTCTGTTTCATTAAATTTGAGTGAAATCAATAATGATGTTAGTGATCCCAATAAAATTCCTAACGATAAGCCTGCTGTGAGTAGACCATTGGCAAAGCCAATTTTCTTTTCAGGGACATGTTCTGAAACAAAAGTCCATGCTGCTGGAATTTCACCACCGATGGCAATCCCTTGTACCACACGCATAAGCAGTAATAATAGCGGAGCGGCAAGACCTATATCAGTATAGGTTGGCATGAGACCAATCATTAAGGTTGGCAGTGCCATTAATAAAATAGATAGACTAAATAGACGCTTACGTCCTATTAAATCCCCAAAATGTGCCATGACAATTCCGCCCAAAGGACGGAAGAAATACCCAGCCGCAAAAATTCCATAGGTGTTCAACATCGCCCAAAAAGGACTCAGTGTGCTGGGGAAAAATAGTTCAGCAATGATTTTTGCGTAGAATACATAAATCACAAAATCATAAAATTCGAGTGCACCACCCAAAGAGGAGAGACCAAGTGTGCGTTTATCTTCCTGATTAAGATTTGTTTTTTCATCCATATTGTAATATCTAAAAATAGTCGAAAATAAAATTTTATAATTTTAATAAACAATTTTTTCCTTGAATAATCAATCTTTATTTTGATCGTGTCAAAAAATTATTATGGGTGTCTGATGATTTATGTCTTCGCTTATGAAAGCTTTAGGAAAAAAGATGCCACTATATGCGAATAAACCATGGGATGAGGCTAAAAATCATTCCAATAGCGCTGATCAATAGATTATTTTCAATGAAATAGGGAAAAATCATTAAAGCGATACCACAGATGAAGGGCACGATCATTTTTTGTTTTTTTCCATAAATAAAATAACCTAATCCAATCGAACTAAAAATCAAACCGAGAAATAAGGTGGTACTATTCATTGGTACAATCTCATGAGTGAGTGACTGTTATTTACAAGATCATGATTAAAATTGAATTAAAGAAACAGTTTTAAATTTGATATTTGAACAATAAGAGTTGAGCACAAAAAGTGAATTGCTTGTATGGAATTATTCAATTGCGATTGAATCGCTAAATGTTAAAATCAAGGCATTGAACGATATGCTGATAAATCAGATAAGACCATGAGTATCATTTTACCCATCGCCCAACGTGGTGAAGATATTTTAAAATTAATTGCAGCCCCTGTTGCTGACACTGAGTTTTCAAGTACTTGGTTGGAAGAACTTGCCAAAGCACTAAAGACAACGATGTTGGAGCGAAATGGAGTCGGGATTGCAGCACCGCAAGTTTATATTTCTAAGCGTGTGATTATCGTCGCTTCACGATCTAATCCTCGTTATCCTGATGCGCCTGAAATGGATGCCATCACCATGGTCAATCCTGAAATCATTGAGCAATCAGTACAAATTGTATTGGGAGAAGAAGGTTGTTTGAGCGTACCTGATGAACGTGGGCAGGTGGCTCGGGCTGAACAGATTACAGTGCAGTTTTTTAGTTTAAACGGTCAGAAAGTGATTCAGACCTTTCATGGTTTTCCTGCTCGAATTGTTCAGCATGAAATTGACCATTTAAATGGTGTGCTTTTCGTCGAGCGAATTTAATTTAGCAACTGGGCAAAAGCTATCTTGAGTAAACATATCGCCCAGTTTCCAAAGAATACACTTTAACTAGACTTTGCTCTTTGTAAAGCAGCATTCCATAAGCTTAAATGATACTCACGTTGATCATTGCTCATATTCGGCTCAAAAGCTCGATCTAACTGCCAAGATTCTGAAATTTCATTTAGATTAGTAAATACATTGGTTTTAAGACCTGCCATAGCTGCCGCTCCCCATGCGGTAGACTCCAAAAGCTTTGGACGTAATACAGGGACATTTAAAATGTCAGCTTGAAATTGCATCAGCATATCATTTTGGCTTGCTCCACCATCTACACGGAGTTCTTTTAAAGGCTGAGAAATATCCGACTGCATTGCTGTAAGGACATCGGAAACTTGAAATGCGATAGATTCCAAAGCTGCTCTGGCAATATGTGACTTATTGGTTCCGCGTGACATGCCACAGAGTAATGCACGCGCATCACTGTCCCAATGCGGTGCCCCCAAACCTGTAAATGCAGGTACAAGCACAACACCATCAGTCGTGTTGACTTGGCATGCCAACTTTTCTACTTCAGCACTGTTTTTGATAATGCCTAAACCATCTCGCAACCATTGCACGATTGCTCCTGCCATAAACACACTGCCTTCAAGGGCATAGTTAGAGTGGTTTTGACAGTTCCATGCTAAGGTCGTGAGCAGTTTATTTTGACTATACTGAATTTCGTTTCCTGTGTTGAATAGCATAAAGCAGCCCGTGCCATAGGTATTTTTTGCTGTACCTACTTCAAAACAAGATTGACCAAATAGCGCAGATTGTTGATCACCTAATACACCACAAATTGGAATTTCAGCACCCAATAATCCTGTTGCTGTATTGGCAATATAACAGTCTGATTGAATAATTTGAGGAAGCACACTTGAGGGAATATTAAATATTTCTAAGAGTTCTTGGTCCCATTGCTGAGTTTTTAAATCCATCAACATGGTACGAGACGCATTACTGGCTTCGATCACATGTTCTGAGCCTTGGGTTAAATTCCAGATCAGCCAACTATCAATTGTTCCAAAAGCAACATGGTTTTGCTCAGCCAATTGTCTTAATCCTTCGACATTGTCCAATAGCCAAACCAACTTTCCTGCACTGAAATAAGGATCAATTCTTAATCCTGTTTTTTTGTGAATTTTTTCAGATAAATTTTGCTGGCTCAATTGATTACACCAGTCAGTTGCACGTCGATCTTGCCAAACAATAGCAGGGGCAAGTGGCTTTCCATTTCTTTTGTCCCATACAACGGTTGTTTCGCGTTGATTGGTTAAGCCGAGGGCTTTGATGTCTTTGGCAAGTAATCTGGCAGAGGCAATTGCTTGTTGAACCACGGCAATTTGTGTGGTCCATATTTCCATCGCATCTTGTTCTACCCATCCCGAATGCGGCGTTTTGATTTGGATTTCACGTTGTGCTGAAGCATATACTTTTCCATGCTCATCAAAGATGATTGCACGGCTAGAGGTCGTTCCTTGATCAAGTGAGAGTAAATAGCTCATCTTTTTTATATTTGTCCCTTGAAAAATACTGATAGTAGCGCAATTATAGGACTAGGCGCATCATTTAGAATAAATGTCGTGAATTATCTGCTTAATTTACAACATTTATGTTATGATGAGTTTGTTATCAGGGGATGTTATTGGCTTCGACGCTGATGATGAAGCTCATAGATGCATGCCGAGAGCGCATTTTCTCTCGTAAATAAAATTTGCATATTTTAGTCGCAAACGACGAATCTTACGCTCTAGCTGCCTAAGGGCAGTTTGTCCGCTTCACTGAATACTTGTGGTCAGTGAACCCGACCGAAGCGCACGCACACAAGTCCGTATAAAGTCAAGCCTCGGGGCTTTGTACTAAATTTAGAGGATCGCGTTTTGTACCCTGTTCGTCGGGTCACTTAGCGTTAAAATAATTGACGATATCTAAGCATGTAGTATTCTCGAGTGTAGTGTTGGCGGACGCGGGTTCAACTCCCGCCATCTCCACCAAATTTTTTATTATAAATCAGCCACTTATCATAAGTGGCTTTTTTATTGCCACATTTTTGCCACACTTACCACTTTTTGCGCCACATTCTTATAAATATAAAAAAGGCACTTATTAAGTGCCTGTATTTAGTTTTGCCATCTCAATCCTGTTTTTATCACCATGAATCCATTTCGCATATCGCTTAATTAGCATTTGCAAGCTATGGCCGAGTTGATCGGCAACAAATACAGGATTAACACCATCCATTAATAACATTGTGGCGTAAGTATGACGTGCGTTGTATGCAGGTCTATGACGAATCATGCATGATTTCATTGCTTCGACTAAGCGATTTCTTGGTGGCTTTTCATTAAAAAAAGGCTCGTTAGTTTCAGGACAAATCATCACATAATCATTGTGAAGCTTTAAACCTTTAATTGCATTTAATGCTTCTTTTGATCTGTCATTTAAATATACTTCACGTGCAGTATGAGTCTTGGTTACATTTTTTTCATGCCCACGTACACGGCTTTTATTTATACGCATTGTTCCGTTAAACCAATCTATGTCTGACCACCTTAATGCGATTAATTCAGATGGTCGGCAGCCACACCAAAATGCCAGTTCATAATACCAATAATAAAAATGATCTTTATCTTTCAAATTTGCTTTTAACCAATTTAATAACGTATTCATTTCATCACGGCTAAATGGATCTGGAATATCAATCTGTACTTTTTTATTTTTAATATGTTGTATAGGATTTTCTGTAATATATCCATTCTCAATAGCTGCATTAAAAACGCCACGCAGGGGAATTAAGCAATTATTTAGTGTCTTGGTTGTTTTATAGTCGGCATCAATAATTAATTCTTTAATATCATTGCTGGTAATACGATGAATTGGCACTAAAGCTAGGTGTGGCATCCAGTGTTTCTGTAAAATATTACGATAACCTTTCTTTGTATCAAGATTGCTTTCACATTGTTTTAGATACTTTTGTGCTACTTCTTGAAATAGAACACCATCACTGACGATTACATGTGTTTCATCAATTGTTTGACCTCTTGCCTGAGCAAGGTCATGCTCAGTCAAGATTCCCCATTTTGCCTTATTTTTTAATTCACCTCTAATTTTAGCGGCTGCGCTAATACCTTCCGCACTCGTGGGATGCGGGAGGGTGATGTAGTACCGTTTTTTGTTGTGGGTAAAGTTGATTTCGATTGCGCCATCTCTGATCCGCACGCCCGCAGGTAACGTGTTTCCGCTTGCTCTGTCAACCATTGGTTATAACCTCTTAAAGAATAATAAATATTGCCATCTTGTTTTGACCAAACTAAATCTTCTGGCCATTTCTTTTTTCGATGTGAAAGCTTTTGCTCTTCAATTCCTGTTAGCTTTGAAAATTGGCAAGCATCTACCCAATCTATCGGAGTCAATCCAAGTTCTATAAGGGCTTCCAGAATTTCATTATTCATGTTGTCTCCCTTTCATCTAAAACTTGAGCAAATAGCATTGCTCCAGTTCTTAAACGATTTGCCATTTTTGCAGCTGCTGGTTCATCATATGTCGCCATGTCATCTCTAAATTTTGGTAGTGGAAGCGTTAAGCCTGCTTTGGAAAATTCATGAGTGACATGCGCTACAATCTTGTTTTCCATCTTCTTTTTTAATGGAGTGTTTTGGAGTTGGTCAGTTAAAGTCATTCTCTTATACCTTTCTCAACTTCTAAAGCGGTTGCAACTCTAAGTTCAGAAGCAAATGCATGACCTAAACCACCAGGTAATTCAATAGTAACCATTTCCATACCAGCGTTTTTATAGTTTCCGCGTTTAACTGTCATAACCAAGTTATTAGGAACATCTTTATTCGAAAAAACTACTTTGTTGTTAAGTTTAAATTTAGTCATGACTTTTCCCTTGATTAGTAATAAGTTGGGCTATACGGAATATCGTGTGGAAAAGCCATAAAAACAAATCCACACGAAACGACTTATTGAGTGGAAACTTCAAGATTAGCAAGTGTTTCTGCAATATTGTTGCGCTTTATTAATGATTGCGTCCAATCACTATGCAAGTTGAAGTTAGGGGCTTCTTTCATTGAAATATCTTTACCCCAAAAATCACCGCGTTCTGAAATATGTGGCTCATTTTTTGTATACCAAGCCCCTCCATCTGCATCCACGCTGTAATAAACGTATTCAGCATCAACCCCAATAAATACAGCTTCTTCATTCCCGAAAGCTGATTTTTTTAAGTCAGCTAGTGTGACTTCTTTGTGTTTATGGGCATTGAAGTATCCATAAGCTGAGTTGGGACTAAGTAAATCAGCCCCTTCAACGTCAAAATAATCAGCAAGAATGCGCCCATCATCGTATGTGTATAGATAGGGTGCCGTGCAAGGTTCTGTGCAATTACCGCCCCAGTGATAACCTAATTTAATAAGCGCGTCCCATGCTTGTTTAAATTCAGAATGGTTTGCCAGTTTGATTTTTAGTGCTTGTTTCATAGTATTGCCTTTTTAAAATTACACACGTTATTCCGAAATACGGATTTTTCTTAAAACTTAAATTCCACTACTTATTCCGCATAGCCATAAGTTGTTCTGTTTGAGCATTGAAAACCTTGATGAAATCATTACCATGCTTAATGGCTATAAACTGCTTTGCCTGGTGAATCGCATCATCCAGGGCATTATGTTTATTTCCTTCGAATGGAATTTCAATTGGTTGAGACATTTTTAAGAACGTGCGGAAGCACATTTCTTGATAAAATTCCCAAGGCTGATCAATTTTGAGTTTGTTTAAAATATTGTTTGCCCAACGAATATCAGCAATTGAACCTTTACTCCAAATTTCCTTGCAGTCATTTTTTTTATAGAAATCGACAAGCATACCCATTGCATAGCCAATGTTAGTCTCACCGCCAAAAGCTGCTTTACGTGCTTCGTCAGACTGTTTTTCCCACCACCATGTCGTGCTCAAAGATTCTGTGCACCCTATGACTTGGCAACTGGAGGTATTTATCTTTTCAAATAGTGTGTCAATAATTCCATCTTCATTAAATACACATGCGCCCATGCTCAAAATAATAGGGCATTCGCCTATATCTAAAGTTTCGAAATCAAGCATTAATCTGTTCATGCTGCGCCCTCATTTTTACGACGTTTGATAGTCTGCTTTCTTGCATGTTGATCACGGCAGACAAGACAAATATGTTCTTCACCATTACACTTAATTTTGAAAACTTGCTGACCATGATGTGAGCATTGACCAATAAATTCTGACTTTCCATTAGCTATGGCTTTTAATCGTGCAGTTTTATTTTTCACACGTCTTAATTGTTCTTGTGATCGAGATGAAACATTCTTTTCAGATTTTTCCCGATCTTCCTGGATACTGTTAGACATAATTCTGCGCATAGTATCTTGGGCGCTTGCTTTTTTGAGTGGGGAACGATTCCAATCTTGTGGATCGTTATTGCATCCAGAATGACCAAAAGGAATTTGAACAGGCTCTTCAAGATTTTGGCTCTTTAAAAACTCTTCCACCTGGTTGGCTAGCTCAATAGACTGCAATTTTTTGGCGAATACATCGTGATCAATATTAGTGTTCATTTTTGATCCCCAAGTCATAGTGAAGCTGTTCAGCAGTTTTTTGATCAATTGTGGCTACTGCAATATGAGATCCACCGAAGTGAAAAGAACAAACCCAATCCTTGTCTTGTGGGCGAATAGCAACGTTTGTCACTTTAGTGATGTCGATTGCATGCTTTACATGGTTTAAATCAATGAATCTAAGCATTAGAGTTTCTCCATGTAATCCACTGCAATGAATGCAGCAAGCAATAAAACGGTGAAGAGAGTACCGATGATTAATTCGTTTTTTGTCATGGCACATACTCCAAGGCTGTCTTTGCTTTTTCCAGATACTTGGCAATGTCTTGACCAGTCACTGCTTTACGCTGGAGCTTTGGCCAAGTGTCGATTACTGATTGAGATGGAATTAAAGCTTCAGCATCCCAGGCACCATTGGTGCATTCTTTATGATTTTTGATTTCTTGAAATGATTTTTCAGTCATCCAAATGCTATTACCATCTGTTGCTGAAAATTGATCGTTTACTGTGACATCACCAGCTTCAGTTTTGATAACTGTATTAATTGGTACAATTTGAACTTGTAAGCCTGTGAGTGTTGGAATTTTAATGTTCATACATGTTCCTCAACTAATTGTTTTCTATATTGGTTTCTAATGTTTCTATCGAAACTTAGTTTTTCTTTTTGGGTAATTTCTTTCGCTTCGAATGCAGCCAGGACAAATGCAAGTGATTCAGTTTGAGCATCTAAAAGCTTAGTTTTTGAAGTCGCATTTTTCAGTCTTTCTATAGCTGCATTAATCTGGTTTAAGCTGTTTTCAGAGCACATAACTTTCTCCAGATACGTTTCAAAAAACCAAATCTTTGTGGTTGGGCAAAGTCGGCTGCAAAGAGTCGCTTACTAACAGCTATATCGAAATTTTGAGAATTCACTTTTGATAACCTTTTTGGTATTTTGGTATTGGTAAGAATATTTATAATTGGTTTTGTTTGTCAATACTTTTAAATAAAAATAATTAGCTAAAAAGGTATTTTGTGTAATTTTTATGAACTTAAAATGTAAATATTAGACAAAAAAATACCAAAACATAATGTTTTGGTATTTTTTTAGAATTTAAAAGTATCAAAATGAATGTTTTTGGCTTGAGGGGTAGTAGGCTGTTACAGGATAAACATACTTTATTTCAGATATTTCAATACTTAATCTTTTTCCATCAAGTGTTTCAAACTCTTTCATCCCATCTCTTTCATATAGGAATTCGGCAAATTCAGGGATGTTATCTGATTTAACAAATACGACATCATCACCAGGTTCAAGAGTTTTTTTCGCATCACATACAATAAGATAACCAGTTTTATAAGGCTTTTGATATCCTGTTCCAGATACTTCAAATGCAACAGGTGCTTCCATGCTAGGTGGAACAAAAATATAACTTTTGGGGTCTGGAATTTCTGAAATTTGCAAATCTTGTCCTCTTTGAATTTTAATGATGTTTTTAATATTTAAAATTCTATAACCATTTTTGCTATTGTTGGAAGTATCTTCTGCTACTAAATTTGTATTTTCTAGCATTTCAGCGACATTCTTTGTCGCCTTCCCTGATTTATATACAACCCGAAAGACTTCTTCTTCTGTGTGTTCGTGATCTAACCACCCCTCTGGTAATTGGAATGCTTCAGTTATTTTTTTAGCATTATTTAAGCCTATGTTTTTAGGTGCATTCTCAGGAATGTATTGATTTAATAAGACATAATCAATTTTTACAATAGATGCAAAATCTTTACGTTCAAAATATTTAAGAAATTTGTTTAGATTATTTTTTCTAATATCTTTAACCGATAACATCTGGTTGTCTCCGATATATGTCGTATTGATAAAGTTACAAGTTACAAGTTACTTATTTGGCATTATGAAATAATAAAAGCTGTGAAAGAATTCCTAAAAAAAGCCTTATTAAATACTTATTTAATTAAAAGCTAATCAAAATAGTCAAAAAGGTATTGATTTAAAAAAACCAAAAAGGTATTTTTATACCAAATTTAATCAAAAAGGTTTTTTATGGTTAAGCCCTTTAACGAATATATTGATGAACTACATAAAAATGGTTCTCTTGATGATTATGCACTCCGTACAGGTACTACAAATAAGTATCTTTTTATTCAACTTAAGCATCGTAGACGCATTCCAAACAAAACATTTATGCAGGCCTTAGCTAAAGAGAGTAATGGAACTTTTAGTTATGAAGAACTTGTGCTCTGGTTCTATGAACTGAAAACAGCATAAAGCAGCATTTTTTTGATAAATATGACTAAATTTGAGATTTCTAAACATGAGAAATAAAACAGATGTTGTACTGTCACTTGAAATGGCACTGAAAGCGGCTGTTTATAGACCACAAGATGATTCTTTAATGGCACAAATTGCTGAAAAAAATTGCTTTAATATTAATACTTTTAGAAGTTCATTGAATCCAACCACTTCGACGCACAAAGCAAATATTTACCACTTTGAAGCAGTTCTGTCTGAGACTCAAGACAGCAGGATAATGGATTCAATATGTGCAATTCATGGTAATGCTGCTTGGTTTGAGCTTCCTCAAGTTATTGAAGATTTGGATCACGCTTCCTACATCACCAAAATTGGTGAACTTGCACAAGAGCAGGGCCATTTGTCTCAATCAATCGCTACAGCAATATCTGATGGGCGCATAACTCAGCATGAGCATGATGAAATTTATAAAGAGGTTTTTGATTTATTTAGAGTCACAGCCACTTTGCTTGCAATGGTGAAAAACCATAAGGAGCGAGATCATGGTTAAAAAGAAAGGATTTGAAATTAAAGATGTTAAAGAACGTTCTCATGGAATGTGGGATTCCATTTTTCCGCAATTTGCGATTACGATGCCAGCAAAACGAAGACATGCTCCTTGCCCAGCTTGTGGTGGAGAAGATCGTTTTTACTATGACGATAAACTAGGTTTTGGTGATTTCTTTTGTAATGGTTGTGGCGCTGGAGACGGGTTTGCACTGATTAGCAGAGTTTGTGAAGATTTAAGTTTTCCTAAAATTATTGAAGAAGTTGCATCAATAGTTGGTTTGAGTGCAGATTCGCAAATTACAGATGTAGAACGTGCGGAACTGCGTAAACAAGCAAAATTACGTGAGCAAAGACATCAACAAGAAAAGTTAAAAAAACAGGAAAATACGGCCAAAAAAGCACTTAGATTATGGAATAACACACATCTAAGCGAAGATCAGTGTTGTCCATATCTTGATCGAAAAAAAGTTCAAAATTTTGATTGTTTAATCAATTTTGATGGTGATTTGATCGTGCCACTATATGACGAGCAGCGGGTACTTTGGAATTTACAATATATTAAGCCCGATGGTTCCAAAACTTTTTTATCTGATGGCCGTAAAAAAGGATGTTTTCATTTTATTGGAACCGTTGAATTGGCAGATCCTGTCATTTGCATCGCTGAAGGTTACGCAACTGGTGCATCAATTCATATGGCTACAGGGCTTCCAGTGGTGATTGCATTTGATGCATTTAATCTATTACCTGTTGGGCAAAATATTCACAAAATGGAACCAAATGCAAAGTTAATTTACTGTGCAGATGATGATAGCGCAAAAGAGGATACAGGACGCAAATGCGCTGAAGAAGCTGTTGCTGTGACAGGCGGTGTCGTTATTATCCCAAACTTTGAACATGAGGCAACTGTATGAATGAGTCACAGATGTCACAGCAACAAGCATTAACTGACTTTAATGATCTTCACGTGAACTTTGGTTTAGATGCGGTCAAGGCGCAGGTGCAAAATGCAGTCTCAAACATCTTGCCTTTCCCCGCACCCCTTTCCCCAAGCCCTAACAAAAATTTGGGGCAAAGTGGCGAAAATATTCAGAATATCGATATTTCCGATGCTAGTGGGGAGGAGCGTAGCGACAATAGGGGGTCTAAGGGGGAGGATGGTACCTATACACTTGATTTAAATTCGAGCTTAGCGCGTTTTTGTGTCATTGAGGGACAGTCAAAATATTGGGATATGCATCGAAAAACTGAAATTAAAAAAACTGCATTTATCGATATGCTTGGAAAACAGCTTTATTCAGATTGGATGAATCATCCAAAACGGAAGTTAATTGATGCAAATTCAGTTAAGAATATCTTAAATAAGGATACTGCCAAGCTTGAACAAAATATGAATGATCGATTCATCATGCTTGAAGGGACTAGACAATCTTGGGATGTAAAACGACGTACTGTTGTCAGAAATGAGACGATCAAAGATAACTTCAGATCAGGCTTCGACGTTTGGATTAAATCAGAAACTAAAAAAATGATTTGGTTTGAAGATTTGGTTTTCAATCCGACAATGAATGTTAAATCTGGTCAGATAAATATGTTTGATGGATTGCCTATTGCACCGATGTTGAATGATGCTGATCAAATGATCCCATGCATTGCAGCGCGTGATATGTGTAAGCCGTTTATATATTTATTACAACATATCTGTAATAACGACAAAGATATTGTCGAGTGGATTATTAAATGGCTTGCTTTCCCATTGCAAAATCAAGGTTCAAAAATGGCGACTTCGATACTCATGCATGGTGAAACCCAGGGAGCAGGTAAATCCTTATTTTTTGGTAAGGTCATGCGTGAGATTTATGGAAAATATAGTGTGACACTTGGACAAAACGGACTTGAATCTATATATACCGATTGGGCAAAGCAGAAACTATATTGCCTTTTTGAAGAAATTTTTAATAACAAATCTAAGTACGGAATGATGGGGTTAATTAAACACATGATCACTGGTGAAACGATTCGAATTGAAGAAAAGTTCATGAGTGGATATGAGCAATCGAATCATATTAACTGTGTTTTTCTATCTAACGATACACAGCCATTACCACTTGAAGAAAAGGATAGACGTTTTCTTGTCGTAAAACCCTGTGGAAAATTGAGTGATTCAATTAAGAAGTCGGTGATTGAATGTATAGATAACGGTGGTGTAGATGCGTTTTATACGTATCTATTACAAATTCCATTGGATGGTTTTAATTCTCATACTGAACCGCCGATGACAGATGCCAAGACCGACATTATCCAATATGGTTTGCCATCATGGAAAATATTTTTTCAGCGGTGGCAGGGCGGTGAACTTGATTTGCCATTTTGTTGTTGTCTTTCAACAGACTTATTTACTGCATATATGTCATGGTGTAAGCGATCCCATGAGAAACCATTACCTGAAAATAAATTTTCATTCCAGATTGCAACTATTCCTGGTGTTTCTAAGCGACTTGCTCGTTATAAAGAGGATCAAAAAGGGTATGTTGAAAAGCCAAAGGAAAAGCAGAAAACAGTAATATTTGTTTCTGAGCCTGATCCATCACAAAATTTAGTTGATTGGGTAACTTCACAAATCAATATGTTTAGTGCTAAATTACATGGAGATGCACCAAGTGTATTGCCTTCATAATAAAAATATCGATTACCTGCCGTCTATGTTAAGGGCGTTAAGGGTAATGTTAAGGGTATATTCATCTACCCTTAACATCCTCAAACCATTATCACGCAATGTTTTTAGCACTTATGTTAAGAGTGTTAAGGGCTTCGTGCGCGCGCGCGCACGTGAGATAAAAAAATTCTTAATCAAGTTTAGATTTATTTCTTTAAAAAATCCTCTCACACGAGGAGACACACCCTTAACACTCTTAACACCCTTAACATATATTGATTTATATACATTTATTGTTTTATGTACCCTTAACACTACCCTTAACACCCTTAACATTTTTTAAAAAGGCACAACAAATGGAAAAAATTTTAAGATTATTAAATCCTAAATCTACAAATTTTGATTCAGTGGGTGGTGGATCTTATGGAGCTTTAACGACACAGGATGTTTGTGCTGCGATTACCTATGCGAAGTTATCAGCGATTGAGACTGAATTATTTAATTTATATGTATCAGGATCTAAAACTATAGAAATGATCGAAAAGTCAATTTCAGTTATTCATAGAGAGTTATTGATTAACCACGAAACCAGTGATGATGAGTTTCATAAATTAGGTTTATTTGTTGTTTTGGTTGAAATGTTCTGTTGTGCTGGAGATTACAAGCCTTCAGTTAGGAATAGAGCTATGATTGCAGGTGTAAGTAAAGATAAGATGCATCGTGTTATAAATCAATATGTTGAAAGTATCAGAGTAATAATTAATGTGTATTCAAATATCCTAAGCATTAAGATAAACAACCAAATATCATTATAATTAGCTAAAAAGGTATTTTTAGTATTGACAGTTGCGACAGTTTAGATATACATTTCACCACAATGAGTAATTGTAATTATTCAGCGCTGTAAGTTTCCCCAGAGTCGAAAGACTCTTTTCATACCACATGTTTCCCTCGGAGGTTCATGTGGTTTTTTTATGGTAGTTGTATGCTTAAACCCAGATATTAAAGATTACTAATTAGGTAAAGACTGTTTGAGTAATCACGCATAGAACCCGCGATAGAGGTTACAACCCGTGCAGTTCATCGAGCATGAATAGGATAAGCAGGAAAGCGACAATCAGACTTGGGAGTGATGCCCCGCCTTAAATTATGATTCGAAACCGAAAATTGATTAGTACCATGCCTATAAGGTGGCAATCAAAGTAGGGAGTAGCTATGGACCACAGCATAGAGCTTCTGTGGTGATCTCAATTGGAGTTTGTCATCATGGGAAAGAAAGCACCACAACGTGCTAAACGTCCATGCCTTGTATCGAGTTGCAAAGAATATGCAACCAATCAAGGTTACTGTGACAATCATCAAGATAAGATTCGAAAGAAAGATCGGGAGCGTGGTACAGCGCACCAGCGTGGCTATGATGCACGATGGGAAAAAGAACGGCTTCAACACTTGGCTGAAAATCCGCTTTGTGCTGATCATCAGAAGCGTGGATATATTGAAGTGGCCACTGTAGTGGATCACATCATTCCGCATAAGGGCGACAAAGAATTATTCTGGGATAAGAACAATTGGCAATCATTATGCAAGTCATGCCATGACCGCAAGACACAGTTAGAAGATCGTGGCAGTTGGAACTATCAGCAGCAACCAGCTAAAGCAAACCTGAATAGTATTAACCCTTTCTTTGAGGGTGATATTGCTTTACCTGTTTCTGGTTTTGCATTTGAGTCGTTGAACTGCAAAGTTGATTCTAAGTTTGAAGTGATTGGTGTTGAGAGCAATTCAATCACCATTGAAGACAATGATGGCTTTACTCACCGCTTACATCATAGTCATTTCAAGAAGCAGGTTTGATTATGAATCATAAGAAATTTGAAGATGAATTTAAAAAGCTTCCATCTTATCAGCGATTAATCTTTATACATGGTGAACGTTTATTCATACGTGATGCAGATGTGTATCGTGTGATAGCAGTACAGGCTGCTTATGAATTTCAAGTGAGAAAATCATGAGTGAAGAAATATTATTACTTGGTGATCCCGTCTGTTATGTAGATTCTATTCCTGGTGCAGATGAAATTGGTGTTGTTACAAATTCTTGTATCACAAACTTCAAAGTACTTTGGAATGATGAAATACATTCAAGGACTGAAGTATACAGTAAGCTTCGACTTGCATCACTTGCAGAGGTTGATGCACAGACTCGGATAATTCAAAAGCATTTAGTAAATGCGAATTAATCTCAAAATAGGGGATAGGGGGTGTAAAGTCGTAAGGCCTTGCCCCTAGAAGACCGCCCCCCCGTCAAATTTTTACGTGGTCAAAATTCCATAGGGGGGTATACCTCTAATATTTAAATATTTTTAGATTTTTTGGAGGTGTCTATGTCAAATGCTGGAAGGCCTCCCAAATCTTTGCAAGAAAAACTCATGTCTGGTTCTCGTATTCGACCTGATCGTGATGAAGATGCTCAAGTAGCAAATGCAGCAGTAGATTTGGGACTACCCCCATGTCCAACATGGCTAAATGCAAAAGCAAAAAAACACTGGGATATGTTAGGGCCTAAGTTGGTTCAAGCTGGATTACTAGCAGTCGTTGATGGTGACGTCTTTGGATTGCATTGCGACAATATGGCTGTTTATGAAACAGTCATGGAAAAGTTAGTAGATATGGATTCTTGGGTTTCAAAAACGCCTAATGGTTTTGAAGTTCAAGCTGCTTGGCTACAGATTCGCAATAAATTGCAGGAACAAATTATTCGAACCGCGCGTGAATTTGGTTTAACTCCAGCTGCGCGTTCAACTGTCAAAGTTAATAAACAACAGCAACTAGATCTGTTGGGTGCTGAAAAATCTACCACAAGCAGCAATGATCCATATCTTAATTATGGGTTGAGGAATTAGTGAGTTTCATGCGTGATTATTTTCAAATTGCGCTTCAGTATTGTGACGATGTGCGAACTGGAGTGCGTACATCGGGGAAACTGGAAAAACTTGCAGTTAAAAGATTTTTAAATGATTTAACCCGTTCAGGCTGCCCAACAATTTCAGATAATCCAGATGTTGAATCTTTGTTGATTAAGCTGAAAGTAAGTACTAAACCTTCCGACATTGGATTTGATTATGAATTTGACGAAGAACGTGCAAGACATGCATGTTTTTTTGTCGAGACATGTCCTCATGTTTCAGGTGATTTAGCCAAATTAAAGCCAGATGGCACACGTAATTTAATGATTATGGAGCCTTGGCAGGTATTTGCTACGGTAAATATTTTTGGATGGGTAGATTCAGATGGTTTAAGACGGTTTTTGTATTTCTATATTGAGGTCGCTAAAAAAAATGGTAAGTCTACATGGATTGCAGCACTTGGCCTTTATATGGCCTTTATCGATGGTGAAATGGGAGCTGAAGTATATTCAGCTGCAACATCTAAAGATCAAGCAAACATCATTTTCCGTACTGCAAATAAAATGGTTGAGCTATCACCTTTCATGCAACAGCGTTTTGGTATTGAAGCGTCAAAATATTCAATTTTTCAACCAACCTCTGGTTCATTTTTTAAATCGCTATCACAAGATCGGGGCGGCACAAAAGACGGTCTGAATGTACACATGGCTGTTATTGATGAATTACATGCTCACAAAGATTCAAGCATGTACGATATTACAGCTGATGGTATTGCTGCACGATCACAACCTTTGGTTGGAGCTATTAGTACTGCGGGTGATGATAATTTAGGTGTATGTTATCGGGAAAGAACGACTGTTGAAAATGTACTCTTGGGTAAAGCAGTACACGAACAGTACTTTGGAATGATTTTCTGTTTAGATCGTGGGGATGATTGGAAAGATCCTAAAAATTGGCCGAAAGCCAACCCTAATTACGGTGTTTCAGTCACAATCAAATATTTACAAGCCAAATTTGAAAAAGTCATTATTTCACCTTCTCAAGAGGCTTTTTACCGTCAAAAGCACTTAAATGAGTGGGTTGGTGCTGTAAATGGCTGGATTGCGCCATCTTCATGGGAAAAATGCTATCGAAAAGTCAAAGAAGACGATTTCAAAGGATTACCAAACTTTGGCGGTTATGACTTGGCCAGTCGATTGGACTTGGCAAGTTGGGGTTCATTACGTCCACGACTTGAAGAAGATGGGAAAATTCATTGGCATGCATTTGCTCATTCTTACATTAATGAACGCGTAATTAAGACCAAACAAGCTATTAATGGTGAAAAACGACCAGATGAATATGCTGTATGGCGTGATCAAGGTTGGTTAAATGAAACAGCGGGTGAATCGACAGATTACAAACGTATTCAGCGTGATATTGAAAATGCACATATCGAAAGCCCATTTTATGAGGTTGGTCATGACCGATATCATGCGGAACAAGTTACAGCCAATTTACTAGATGAAGGTTTAAGTGTCATAGAAATCCCTCAAACCAAAGAATATTTGAGTCCTGCAATGCGTTGGATTGAAGTACTAATTGCTGAAGGGCGTTTTCATCACTCTGGAGATCCTGTACTGACTTGGTGCGCGACTAATGTTGTTGTCAAAGAAGATTCTAAGGAGCATATTTTTCCTAATAAGGTTTCACCAGGGAAAAAGATTGATGCGATGCAGGGAATTATTATTGCGGCAGTACGTGCACGGCATTTCGATAATGAAAGCGTATTTGATTTAGTACCAGGAGAGAATCCAGATGATTGGGATGCGGATGATTACATCAAAAATATGGTAGTGGGGCGACGATGACAGCACAAATTGCAAAAAGTCGGCTGTTTGAATGTCTTGAAAAGGACAAAATCCAGCGGGCAGTTAATGAAACCAAGGATATTCAGGCCAGAAGTACAGGCCCTGAAAGTCCAAAACGTGGGGTTTTAATTGATTTTCCACGATCCAATAGCCGAATAGCCAGTACCGCTACTTTTGAACGAGCAATGACGCTTTCAGCTGTCTTTGCTTGTCATAAAATCTTAGCTGAAACAGTTGCAAGTTTACCGCTTGAGATGTTCGTTTTTGACCAAAATCGGCATCGTAAACAGATATTTGACCATGATTTAGCGCGTTTATTTCGCAATAAACCGAATGATGATCAAACAAATATTGAGTTTAAAGAAACATTTATGCTGAATTTAATCAGTGGCAATGTATATGTGCGGAAATATTATTACCACAAACAACTTAATCAGCTTGAAGTCATCAATAATGCTTCAGTTTTACCAAAATTGAATGATAAAGGCAAAAAAGAGTACCACATCACTTATTTTGATGGGAAAAAGGAAGTTTTAACAGATAAAGAGATTTGGCACGTTAGATTATTTGGTACTGGCTTGGTTGGAATGTCGCCTTTGGCATTTGGTGCTAGATCAATCGGAATTGGGTTGGCAACCGATGATAAAGTCGGACGAGTCATGGAAAATGGCGCAAAACCATCGGGAACGCTTTCAACTGATAAAACTTTGAAAAAAGAACAACGTGATGCACTCCGTCAGGAAATGTCAGACCTAGTTTCTGGTGATGATTGGTTTCTTCCAGTCCTAGAAGGTGGCTTAAAATTTGAAAAAATAAGCTTAACACCTGAAGACATTGAACTTTTGTCTACTCGACGTTTTACCGTTGAGGAAGTTTGTCGCTTCTATGGGGTTCCAAGTGTATTGATTAACGATACCAGTGGTTCAACTGTTTGGGGTAGTGGTATCGAGCAGCTTGTAGAGTCATTTTACCGTTTTGGATTGCGTCCTTATTTTGAGCGTATTGAAGAGTCAGCAAGGTTAAATCTATTAGACCGTGTTGACTGGGATACTTACGAGTTTGAATTCAAAATTAAGGACTTGTTACGTGCCTCTATAGCCTCTCGTATTGCTAATAATAAAGTTCGGATTGAAAGTGGCCAGTCCACAATTAATGAAGTACGTATCGAAGAAGGTTATGCACCTGTTGAAGGTGGAGATAATTTAATGGTTGCAGCTCAGTTATTGACGCTGGATCGTGTTATTGAGGGGCAACGAGGTGGACAAAAAAATGAGCCGTAATCATTTAAATTTACGTGATGCACAAGTGCAAAAGCCGAATGTCCAAATTCGGCTTTTGCCATTTTCAGATGTCAAATTAAGATTCGATGAAAATCAAGACAAGAATTCTGCATTTGAATTTGATGGATATGCTGTTCGTTGGGAAAGTATCAATTCACATGGTGAACAATTTGTGAAAGGAGCTTTTACAGATTTTATTAATGCGGTGGCAGCTGGTGCAATGCGATGTCATATGTATTACAACCATGGCCATCGTTATGACTGGATTAGTCCTGAATTTGCGATGCGCATCGGCAAATGGTTGACACTTGAAGAAGATGATATTGGTTTTAAAGTTTCAGGACGACTTACACCAGGTTTGAGTCTTGCCAAAGATGTACGTGCAATGCTTGAAGATGAAACGATAGATGGTTTGTCGATAGCATTCTTTTATCCTGATCCAATGGACATTGAAGATATGGGCAAATTTGTTCGTATTAAACGAGCGAGTCTATATGAAATCAGTGTATGTGATGAACCAAGTGATCGAAATGCGCGTGTGTCTGATTCTGATATGCGAGATATTCAAACAGAAACAGATATGAAGCTTTATCTTGGACGAAAGTTCCATCTTGATGAAGCAGCTGCATCATCCTTAATCCAACGTGTTCAATCAATTGGCCAAGATCAACCAGCGCCAAAACAAGATCCTTTTGCCTGGTTAGATCAAGTTTAAATTTTTTTAATGAAACAAACATAACCGCCTTAACTGGTGGTTTTCTTTTTTAAAAGGAAATAATATGACTGCATATCAAAAACGCCCACTTGCAGGTGCAAAGCAAATTTTAACTCGTGACGAAAACGGGAACCCACTTGATACGGCATCCGCAGAGTTAAAAAAGCGTTTAAAACAATTAGATGATTTAATTGAAAGTCGTCAGGCGCAGTTAGCTAATCTACCTGATGATGCTAAAGCTGAACTTGAAAAACGTGCTACAGAAATTAATAAGCTCGTTGCAGATATCGATCAGATCAAAACTGATTTGGTCAACCAAGCGAAAACGCGTTCCGAAGATGAGCAGGGTGGTATTGCTGCAATTTTAATTCGTAATACTGAAGCTTTAGAAATTGCTAAAACAATGCTTGAAAAGCGTCAGAAAAATACTTCTGTCTCGTTTGATGGTATTAAAGCACGTAATATCGTGACATTAGGTAGTCTTGGTGAGAATTACCAATATGCAAAAAATGATTTAAATCGTGTGCCTTTTCAGCCATTAAGTCTGGTTGATTTGATCAATTGGGCACCATTAACCAATGACATTGTGACTTTATTGCGTGAAACAGCATGGGATTTAATGGCAGATATTGTGCCTGAAGGTGAAGAAAAGCCTGAATCTAGTCTCGAATTTGGTCCATTGGTACTGAATGTTGGTGTGATTGCGCACTGGATCAAAGTATCAAATCAAGTTTTAGCAGATATGCCAATGTTGGCAAGTTATATTGAAAGCCGTTTAGCCTATGGTATTCGCTATAAACTTGAATACTTTGTGGTTAATGGGCACATTCCAGCAGCAGGACAACCTAAAAACTTTAGTGGTTTGATGGAAGCTGGAAATCACGTCACAGTTACAGTTGAAGCTGGCGATACAGCACTTGATGTATTGAACCGTGCAAAATACAAGGCAGCATTATCATTCCTACAACCAGAATGTTATGTGCTTAATCCACAAGATTGGGGCGTCATTGAACGCTTAAAGGGTTCTGATGGTCACTATTTGATTGGTGTTCCTACTGGCACAGGTGTTCAAGCTTATTTATGGGGGCTACCAGTTCGTTTTAGTCCTGTTCAGAAACCTGCCAAATTCTGGTGTGGAAATTTATCTATCGGTTTTGATGGGTATATTCGCGAAGATGTTGATACTCAAGTCTCGCTTGAAGATGGTGATAATTTCCGTAAAAACTTGGCTACAGTTCGTTCTGAAATGCGTGCAGCGGGTGGGGTTATTATTCCTGATGCAAATGTTGCAGGGGATTTGCCTAATGTTCCAGCAGATCGAGTTGCACCAGTATTACCAGTAGTATTGGTTAATTCTGCAAAAGAATTAAGTGGTACAGCTGAAGCTAGTGCAGTTATTAAAGTTCGTGCCGCTAAAGGTGGCCTAATTGGAATTACATATGCTGATAACGCGGGTGCCTGGTCAATCAAGCCGAATCCATTAGCAGTTGGTGAGGTTGGATCTGTTACAGCAACAGATGAAGCTGACAATATTTCTCAAGCTTTATCTGTTACTGGTGAAGCGTAATAATTATTTAAAAAAGCAGTCTTCGGACTGCTTTTTTTACCTCTTTTTATGTCAATAAAAGGCTTTTTTTATGAGTGACTTAATTACATTAGAAATGACAAAACAGCATTTGCGCGTGATACATGACCGTGACGATGCATATATTGAGTTATTGATAAAAGCAGCTACACAGAACGTACTGGATTTCATTGATTTTTTAGATTGGGATGCAGTTAAAGAAAAATACAAAGGTGCAATTCCTGAAAATTTATCAGTTGCTGCATTGTTGATTATCTCTGACATGTATCAAAACCGCGCATCTCAAGCGGATGTTAATTTATATGTGAACCGCGCATGTGAAAACTTGATGTTTCCATCACGAAATATGGGGGTCTAAATGCAACCAGGTAAATTAGATAAATTGTTTGATGTGCTTGAACGAACACCAGAAAAAAATTCTGGTGGCCAAGTAAAACAAGAATGGAATGTAATTGGTCAATTCTATGGTGGTGTTGAACCTATTAGTACACAAGTATTCACACTTTCACATACACAAGGATCAGCATTGGTCTGTCGTGTTGTGATGCGCCCTGATGATTTTCCTGATTTGAATGCAGGTCATATGCTTAAAGATGTTGATACGAATCAAATTTATCGTATAGATGGCAAATTGCCAGTAAACAAAGGCAAACAGACTTTGATGTGTAGCATAGGAAAACTCTAATGATAGATGTTTCTGTACGAGTAGATGGTTTGGATGATCTAACTCAACAACTACAGCAATTGGAAAGCTTGGGTAAGCAAAAGCAATTAACACAAAATGCACTTTTTTATGCATCTAAACCTATGCTAGATGAAGTTAAGGCTTTAGCACCTAAAGCTGAGAAGGCATATTACAGATATTGGAAAGGTAGGAAATCAGATGATTATGCAGGTAAAGAACGTAAATTGGTCAAACCTGGTAAATTAAAGAAATCCATAAAAAGAAGAAGAGTAAAAATTGAAGGTAGTGCAGCCATAGGGATTTATGTCGGTGGTACGAAATGGCTAAATGATCCGAACTACTATGCTTTTTATTGGCGGTTTTTAGAATACGGAACGCCAAATTTACCAGCGACTCCTTTTATTCGTCCAAGTTTCGATAAACATAAAGAACAAGCCGTTGAAAGGTTTAAAGAACGATATCGCGAGTATGTGAACAAGATTACACAGCGAAAAAACTTAGAAGCAGGTGTTTCAAATGCTAGCTAGTGAAGCAATTTATCAAATATTAGGTTCAATATTTAATGATCGTGTAGGACCAAGTCCATTGCCTGAAGGTTTCGATAAATCAGAAACATACATTACTTATGAAGGAATTTCATCAATGCCCTTGATGACTGTAAAAAATTGGACAGGGCATGATCACGTGCGAATTCAAGTGAACGTAATGAATCACGATAATATTGAATGTGAAAAGGCTGCCATAAAAGTAAAGCGAGAGATGGACAGTCAATCCATTATTAAATGTGAATTTTTAGGTGAGCGATATGCTGGATTGGATGTTGAAACCCAGCTATGGCAGATTCAAATTGATTTTTATATGTGGCAAATAACTTGCTAGGAGAGGAATTATGTCTGGTTGTGTAAATGGATTGGTAGATAGCCAAGGAGTAGGGTTATTTTTTCGTGTTCCGGGTGGCTCACCAACAGGACCATATGTAGAGGTAGGAGATGTTACCGATATCCCCTTACCTGCACCAACTCGAACACTCGATGACGTTACTACAGTTAAATCCTTATTTCAAATGCAAGCAGCAGCTGGAGTTATTACCAGTGGAAATCTTGCTGTCGAAACATTGCAAAAAACTGGAGATGAACAGCAAAAAGTTTTAATGAATCACTTTAAATTAGGCACATGCCTAGAGTGGAAAATTGATTTAGGTGATGAAGAAAAAACGACTTATGAATTTTGTGGGACTTTGAGTAAGTGTGCCCCTGTACGAGCTGCAAACAAGAAAAACCGATTGCAATTAGAAATTGGTATTTCTGGTGAAGTGGTTCATAAAGAAAATGATGTTGTGGTTACAGTTCCATAATTTTGTTTTTTATTTTCTATTTACCCGCTTTAAGCGGGTTTATTTATTTAGAGAGAAATATCATGACATTATCCGTTACTTCAGCTTTAGCTACTGCATTCCTTCAATTGGCAGAGAATCCTGTTATTGAAGTTCATAATATTGATGGTTTGGGAGATATTGGTATTAAACAACTAAGTTTGGCGGCTCAACAAGAATGGGCTTCAGCTGGTTCAGGCTTAGGTTTAGTAACACTTCTTAAAAATACAGTCTGTGATCCACATAGTGGTGATCTTGTTCTAAAACAACTACCTGATGAAGAATTAAAGAAATTACCTTTGCCAATACTAAATAATATTGTTGAAAAAGTTTACAAACAAAATGGCATCGCTATGTCCGGAGATAAAAATAATCAAAGTAACGAATCTGTTGAATTAAAAAACTCACAAGCCGACCAGAGTTGAAATTTTTATTTCAATTGGCTTGTCGGCTTGGTATGACAGCAGGTGAATTGCAGCAAAAAATGTCGTATGTAGAATTTAAATATTGGCAAGCATTCAATTCATTGGAACCTTTAGGGGTGACCAGAGAGGATATGATGCAAGCGAATATTGCAAAAACCTTAGCTGATATTCATGCGCCTAAACATGATTTAAAGCTCGATAGTTTTATGATGTTTAAGCAAAAGGTAGAAAAAACTAAGGCTGAGTTAATTTCAAATTTAAAATCATTTTTTGGGAAATAGGTGAAGCCTGTTTAAAATCGCTTGAAAAAATCATACTAAAATAACTTTTTTAGTAGTTTAATAACCTTTCTGGTGCTTTGTTTTTTGTTTTGTTTTGGGTTACGCTAATTCTGCACTAGCAAAATCTAGTGTTTGGATTGGTCTCCAATGTATCCCAAGTGCATAAACCGCACTTAAAGGTGTGTCCATAATGGACATACCCAATAATTGCGGTTTTTTATGCATCAGCATCGCTGCGCCTTTATGGTGGGGCATGTAAGAGTATCGAAAGATACGCTGTAACCTTGGGAACAGTAAGGCCAATCTTGCATGTCCTGCCACCTTAATTGATTGGTCTCAAAAGGTGGTGGATTCTCTTTATTCCTAAGGAGTATTCATCATGAATGCTAAAATTCAATTAGTTAAATTTAATCATCATCAAATTCCAGTTTATTTTATAGGTGATGAGCCTTATGTCGCCATGAAGCCGATATGTGAGAACATTGGTTTGCAGTGGGAAGCGCAACGGCAAAGAATTAAACGTAATCATGCCCTTAGTCAAGGTGCCTGTATGATAAAGGCACCTTCAAAAGGTGGCGAACAAGAAGTTTTAACTTTACCTATTGGCTACCTTAACGGCTGGCTATTTGGTATAGATGTAAATCGAGTCAAACCTGAAATCAAAGATACCTTGGTGAAGTACCAGTTAGAATGCTATGACGTTCTGTATAAGCATTTTATGCCTAAAGCTGTAAAACAAATTGATCATCGCCAATATGTTTCTAAAAAAGAGCATGATGAGATGGTTTTAAAATACCATCGTTTATTTCGGACCTATGATGATTCTATCGATGTTTTAAGAAATCAGGTGCGTCAAATGGAAACCAAAAACCGACGTTATGATATTCAACAACATCAGCGGTCTGTAACAATTGAATGGATTAGCCAAAGTTATAATATCCCAGTTGATATTGTGATTGAGGAACTTGAGATTGCACAATTGATCGAAAAGCGCAATCCCTATGTTAAAGGCGCGCCTTTGATTTGGACGCTTTCACCACGTAATAAACATATGGATTTCGTGATTATCGACAGTATTGTTGAAGCGGGGCAGGCAAAGGATCAGATAAGGCTGACTGAAGATGGTGCTTTTTATGTGAAGCAACTTTTGCAAAAACGCTTGAAGTTATAATTCTGAAAAGGCTATATTCTAACCTCTTTAAAATAATTAAGGGGTTAGGATGGCAATACATCCTTGTAAAGAATGTGGCGCACAAGTTAGCGACAAGGCAAAGAATTGTCCTCAATGTGGAGCTAAAATAGTTAAACAAGTTCCGAGCTGGATTGTTGTAGCTATCATTTTTATTGCGTGTGCTTGGGTATATAGTTGTGTTTCTGACAAATCAAAAAGTAGTTCTCAGGTTAGTGTTAATAGCGCAAGCCAAAGTAAGCAATCAGAGGAACTAAAAAAAGAAAATTGGGAATATTTAAATAAGAAAGACGACATGCGTGATATAGAGACAAAATTCGCTTTTAATGAAAGTTTAAATAGTGTGGATTTTGATTTTCCGTATTCAGGGGGATCTAAACTTACATTAATTTTAAGGAAAAATCCTAAAAATAGAGATGTGATGTTATCAATTTCTAAAGGTCAGTTTATATGTGGAATAAGTGATTGTGAAGCTCAATTTAAATTTGATGATAATCCTATCAAATCAATCACTATGTCCGAGTCAGATACTCATAAATCTGATACATTATTTGTCACTTTTGATAAAACTGAAGATGAAATTATTAATAAATTAAAATCCTCTAAGAAACTTGTTGTTGAAGTTAAGTTTTATCAAGAAGGTGCTAAACAATTTACGTTTGATGTGTCAAATTTAAACTGGTGATTACCAAAATTCTGTGACCAATCTGTATTGGATTATTAATTAAACATACCTCGCTAAAGCGAGGTTTTTTTATGGATTAAATTTATGTCAGATATATTAAGCCGTGTTCAAATTTTGCTTGATGCAAATACAGCACGTTTTGAGCAGAATATGCGTAATGCCCAAAGCACATCTACAACCACCTTTACAAAAATCGCAGATGGCGCAAAAAAAATGGCTGGTGTCGTTGCGACTGCGGCTGTCACGGGTGCAACAGCTTTAGTCGCCTATGGCAATGAGCACATTAAAGTCATTGATGAATTAGAGAAGTATGCCTACCTATCTGATGCAACTTTTGAAAATTTTCAACGTCAAGCTATTGGTGCAAGTGCTTTAGGATTTGAAACAGAAAAATTAGCTGACATGTATAAGGACTTCAATGAGAAACTTGGGGAATTTAATACCAATGGTGGTGGTGGTGCTAAAGACTTTTTTGAACAGGTTGCTTTAAAGACTGAGGGGTCATCTAAAGCAGCATTGAAATTGATGAAAGATCTTGCAGATTTATCTGGCCCTGAAGGTTTGGAACTTTATGTAAAAAAAATGCAAGAAGCAAATTTATCGAATGAGCAAATGTCGTTTCTTTCTGAAAGTATGGCATCAGATTTAACTGGATTATTACCTCTATTGGTAAATAATGCTGAAGGTATGCACCTCTGGGCAGATGCTGGTGAACGTGCAGGTGTCATCATTAATGATGAAACAAGAGAGGCTGCAAAAGCTTTAAAAGTTGAAATAAAACTTTTAGATATGCAAATGGAAGGTGCAAAAAATCAGGTTATGCAAGCATTGCTTCCAGCTATGGTTGATATAACTTCTGCTTTTTTAACATCTGAGGGTGGAACAATTTCATTAACTGGAGCAACTGAAACATTGGCAACTGGATTGAAATGGTTAGCTAAAGTCGGTCTGGGAGTAGTAGCTGTATTCGATATAGTTGGAACCACATTGGGTGGCACAGCAGCAGCAATGGCAAGTTCAGACGTGCGAGCTGAAGATGTTATTCAAGATTTAGAAAAAAAGATTGCTGGTTATGGCGATAAATTTGATCGTATCAATGGTGAAGGTGGAGTTACTGACTCCCAAAAGAAACGGTTGATTGAAATTGAACAAGAACGCGCAAAACTAGCTGGTTCAACTGCTAAAAATTATCAAGCACAAACTCAAGGTATGAAAGATTTTGCAGATAAACAGGATGAGGCAGCAAAAAAAGCAGGTAAACACGAAAAAGCTCAAAAGGGGGTAAATAAGACATACGAAGATGCTAAAAAGCTTTTATATGATTATGGTACCGAATTTCAACGAATCGATTATGATTTGAAAAATGAGTCTACTTTAATCTATGGTGCTGCATTAAAATCGGATGCTAAAGCAAGAATGATTGCTGAAGCCAAAGAAATTAGCGATGCACGTAAACGAGTGTATTTACTTGAATATGAGAAAGATCTTGATTCATGGAGTTGGAATGAAGATCAAAAATTACAAAAAACATTCGATATGGAAAAAGCTAAAGTTAATGCAATCAAAGGAATGAGCAAAGATGAAAAAAAACTTCGTAATGATTCTCTAGGTGAAGCTCACGAGCATGAGATGGCTTGGCTTAAGCTTGAGCAAGCACAAAGGTTAAATAATGCCCAAGAAGCTTTTCAGACAGAGATGCAGAAAATTACTTCTAAATATGAGTTTGAACGTGAGCAAATTCGTTTAAATATGTCTTTATCTGGAGAGGATAAAAATGCACTTATTGGTGCTTCTGAACGAACTCAAGATTTAGAGAATGATGAACGAAGAAGAAGAGCTTGGAATGATTTCCAAGATGCTTCTGGAATAGATACATCTGCTGATGATGCACAATCAAATCGTAATGAAGCATTTAAACAGGCTTTTGAATGGCAATTGATCACTCAGGAAGAGTATCAAAGTTTATTGCTCGAAAGTGAAATCAAATACCATAAAGCCAAAGCAGAAATAGGTTTAGCTTCTGCAAGTTCAACAATGTCTAATTTGACAGAACTATCTGGATCAATGCTTGGTGAACAATCATCTGCCTATAAAGCAATGTTTGCAATGTCTAAAGCTTTTGCTGTTGCAAAAGCTTTAATGAGTGTAAATGAAACATATTTGGAAACATATAAATCAGTGTCTATGATTCCATTGGTTGGTCCATATATAGCACCTGCAATGGCGGCAGGTGCTGTAGCGGTTCAATTGGTGCATGCTGCACAAATTAAAGATGTTCAATTAGGCGGTATCTTTCATGGTGGGTATGATTATGTACCAGAGGAAGCTACCTATTTGCTTGACGAAGGAGAGCGAGTTCTTTCTCCACGTCAAAATAGCGATTTCACTGAATTTCTTCAACGTGAAAATGATGGTCAAACTGGATATAACTTAACTGTTAATGTCCAAACTTTACCTGGGACTACAGCAGAGGTATCAATGCAAGATGGCCAACTCAATGTCCAAATGATTCGTAAAGAGATTGACGAATATTTACCAAGTCAAATGAGTCGAGCTAATTCTCCAATTTCTCAGGCATTTAGTACTTATTATGCAGTTCCAAGAGTTCGATAGGAGTTAGTATGGATCGTTTGATGATTCCTGTATTACTTCAGGGCTATTCATTTTCTCCAGGTAATAATTTGCGCGAACAAAAACTTGAAGGAGGTATGCCTCGTTCAGTTATTAAGTTTGTTGGAGCTGTGCATTCAGTAAATGCTACGATTGCTTGTTTAGATGAAAGTTATCAGCAGTATTTTTGGGCATTTTGGCGTCAAAACCAAATGAAAACTTGGATTTGGGATTTGGTTTTAGATAATGGGAATCTTGAGGAATGTGAATGTCGTTTTACTTCTGATAGCTTGCCAACTGAGTCCAATCGTGGAAGTGAATATCTAAGATTGAGTTTTCAAGTTTTGGTTATGCCTAAAATTCGAGATCCTAATTTTGACCGTTGGTTAATTGATATGTGGCAAAATGGGAAAATCAATGAGATCAGAGATTTAGAAAAAATTCCGAATGTCTGGATGCCTGCTGCAACGGGGGTGTAAATGCAAATTTCTGAAGATATGCTTAAAGTGCTTGATCAATCCAATGGTCGATATGGAATGATTGAGTGTATTGAGATCAGTCATCCAAAGTGGCCATCCGTTCAACGTTTTGTGACCAATTCAAATTTGAATCTGGTGCTCAAGCATGAAGATGGACAAAGCTTCGAATATGCTTTTGCACCGTTGAATATTTCTAAAACTGCTGAAAGTGGCAACTTGGATCAAGGTCTAAATATTAAAATCGGTGATGTTGGGGAGCTAATACCTGACTTGATCGATTTAATACTTGATGATGAAGATATTGAGTTGCCAAAGGTGAATTATCGAGCTTATTTTATTGGGCAATATGATTCACCTGTTGTTGTTGCACGTGCGTTAGATTTAGAAAGTATTACAAGGGATTGGAAAGGTTCTGAGTGTGAAGTTGTTGCACCAGGACTGAATGATAATGGCAACGGTGAAGTCTATTCAGCGAGCACTGATCCGAGTTTGATAAGTTTCTACTAATGAATGATTTATTTAACTGTGTCTATGACAAGCAAAGATTTCACTGCGTTCATTTCGTGATAAAAGCTGCTCAATTGCTGTATCAAAAAGATTATTCATCCAGTTTTATTGGTTTGACTGATTCGCTTGATCAGGCATTGCAGACATCACGAAATACAGTGATTCAAAATAAGCGTTTAGAAAAGCCAATTGATGGTTGCATCGTCCTGATGACCTACTTTAACGGAAGCTCACATTGTGGGCTTTTTTTTCGTCAACGAATTTTTCATTTGTGTGAAGCTGGAGTACAGCGGATCACATTAGAGCAAGCAAAACCGATTTACAAAAGGATTCGTTTTTATGAGCCAAATCTTAATCATACATAATGCTTTAGATCAGCATGAAAACGAAACGATTCATTCTGATAGCGTGTTGAAAACGTTTCTAGAGATTCGTGTCAAACATCCGCAGGCACGTATCTTTAAAGGGCATCAGCCTTGTGCTGAAACAGATGTGACGCCAGCACGTGATGATAAGCAGGCAATAGCACGACTACTTGAATCTAATGATGATTTTTCAATTGTCACTTATCCTGGTGAATTTGCTTCAGCTGTGACTTGGATTGCGACAAAGCTTTTGGGCCAAGCGGTTCAATCTTTGGTGAAAATGCCAAAATTGAATAATGGTGAATCTTCAGGATCAAGTAACAACAACCTATCCAATCCTGAAAACAAGCAACGAATTAAAGAACGTGTACCTTATATATTAGGTGGACCAAAAGCGATTCCAGATTTATTTGCAAATCCTGTTCGATATTTTAAAGATGGGATTGAGGTTGAAGAGTTGTTGCTTTGTGTGTGTGAGAACCCTGTAAAACTATCAAATTTCAAAGAAGGTGATACGCCAATTCAAGAAATTTCAGGCAAATCAATCACTGCATATGGTTTAAATCAAAGCATTATTGGACCAGATAACATATTTAAATGGGGTGATACATTTACTGATCCTCCATTGGTGGCCAAACAAAATAATTCTGTGAATGGTCAAACTTTGCTTTCACCGAATTCAACACGTTCAGAGAATTCAGATATTTATTTTCAATATCCAAATCTGATTAAGTGTCTAGACTCAAGTACAGTTGATGATTTTGAAGATTTTAATATCAATGAGACGATTATTATTGAGGGAGCCAACTTCGGTATAGCTGACTTAACAATTACTGGTAGTGTTCAAATTGATAATGTCGCAGAAACAATTGCGATTAGTTCTACACAAACAGCAGCAGGCTATGCGGATTATCGCAAAATCAATATCACCGCAATGTTAATCACTGATCCAGTGAATGGTCAACTTGATTTGGCTGGCTTATATGACATTGAGTCCATTGAATATAGCGGTGGTATTTACACTGTCAAACTTTTAAACCCAACAGATACCAATACAAATTTTGCAAATTTGACTCAGGTTGCAACAACCAACATGAGCGCAAATTTAACAGCCAATACCGAAAACATCTATTTAGATGGTGCTTATACTGTGTCAGGTATAGACCGAGCAAATAAGCAACTGTCATTGGTTTCACCTAGTGCAGTGAATTCGGATTGGGATAAATTAGCGGATCTCACAGGGCAACAAACTAAAACAGCTCGAATAAAGTTACGTGGTGGTCAAAATAATTATGTAGGCTGGTTTACAACTGACTCGCCACTAGCGAAAGGGCTTTTGCTTAACTTTCGGGCAGGTAATGGAATTTATAGGGGTTCAGATTCTAGAACGGTGACGATAGAGGCAGAATATCAGCAAGTGGTGAATGGCACACCAACAGGTACAATTTTTAAAAAATCCATCTCTTTGGTGGGTCGTGGTGGAAATCGGGATGCGATAGGCGGCTCAATGTGGATTGATTTTACATTCACTGGAGCTGTTCGTTTTCGCGCACGTCGAACCAATGACAATGGTGATCATGATGACCTGGTTGATGAAACCAAATTCTATCTGGCATATGCCTATCATAAACTTGAAAAATTAGTTTATGACAATCGGGTGCTTGTTCGTGCTCGGACTGTAGCAACTTTAAACGCGACTAGTCAGGATTCAAGACAGCTCAATTGTATTGCTGAAAGTTTGGTCTACACCTATCGAGACGGCATTAAATCATCCGAGCGTGTTACCAGTCGTAATATTGCAGATCTTGCGATTGATGTTGCATTGCATCCGAAAATAGGACGTCGAACAATTGATGAAATTGATTTTGAGCGAATTTATGCTGCTGTCGATGAGCTGACTGCATATTTTGGATCAAACAAAATGGCTGAGTTTAACTATACATTAGACAGTACCAATACATCATTTGAAGAGATTCTGCGGATGATGGGATTTGTGACAGGCTGTCATGATCGACGAGTCAATCGTAAAACTTATTTTGATTTTGAAAGCCCTGAAAGCTTGCCAATTTTGCTGTTTAATCATCGAAATAAGCAGCCGCAAACAGAAGTTCGTACTTATAACCTAACTGTTGAGAATAAGTATGATGGCATTGAATTAACCTATGTTGATAGCGAATCTGGATGGATTGAAAAGACTTTAAAACTGCCAAATGATGCAATCAATAATCCAAAAAAAGTTGAAGGTACTGGCATCATATATAGCCAACAAGCGCATATTATCGGCTGGCGTGAGTGGAATAAACTTAAGTTCAGTCGAATCATTGTGAAGTTTGGTGCATATGCTGAAAGCGATTATGCGTTCGTTGGCGACAATATTTTGACAACGGATGATGTACGTTTGGGAGATTGTACAAGTGGTGAAATTCGAGCTTACAGTGGCTTAGAAATAACAGTTTCACAGCCATTTAATTTTGATCAATCAAAACAATACCTGATTCACTTACAAATGAAATCAGGATTTATTGATGTGATTAAAGTGAGCCAGGGAATTGATGATTATCATTTTTTACTTGAGCGTCCACCAGTTGAAAATTTTGTGATTGATGGTCAGGTTAAAACAGTTTATTCGGTCACGACGGATCAGAAACTGAATGCACAGCGTTTCATTGTATCCAAAAAATCAGCACAGCAGATTTTTGAAAATGAAATCACAGCCTACAACTTTGATGAGCGTTTTTATCGAAATGATAAAGACATCATAAACAATTTAATTTAAACCAGATTAACCACATGCCCTGAATAATCAGGGCTTTTTTATGGGGTATAGAAAATGCCAGGGATTATTGATTTAGCAGATGTTGAGCGTGATATTGCTGACATTGGTAAAACTGTAAATGAGGATACAATAGTCAATCCGCGCTCAGGATCAGATTATGATTCATTACCAAAAGTCGTGCGTGAAGCAAAAGCCAACATGGAGACAGCAACAGAGACAATCGTTGCGAGCACTGAAATTAAGTCAACTGAATTCATGAATGATTTGGCTACACGCTATTTAGCTTTATCATTGAAAGGTGACTGGCAAGCTGCAACAGCCTATGTAGTCAAGGATTTAGTATTTGTTGAAAATATTACATATATCTGCCTAGTCGGACATACATCATCATCTAATTTTCAAAATGATTTGAATGCTGGTAAATGGTTTGTTTACCAAGGTGCAACGCAAGTCGATTTGCAGAATTATCTACCCAAAACTGCTGAATTTTCTCCTGTCTTAGGTTCACCAGTCCGATTTAAATTAAATCCGATTATGGCCAGTTTTTTATATGGTATTAGTGATCCAATTCATAAGGATGATGAGCTAAACAACTTTCGCGGTTTAAATAACCAAAACGCTTGGCATGAATCAAATATTGGTATTGGTGGATTTGCTGTTGGAAGAAATAATGTTCCATTTGCGTATTTATCTAATGCTTTTGGTCATGATTGCGTAGCTTATGGTGTTGCCTCGATGGTTGGTGGGGCTGGTTCAGCCACTGGCAATCCAGACGACCCTAACGAATCTACTGGAAAATATGGGTATTGTGGATTTGTATGGGGTAAAAATACACTTGGTCCTGGACGAATCAGTAATGCGATGGGCGAGCTTTGCAAAGCAATATCAAAATTGTCCTCAGTAAATGGTTATAAAGCGATTGCAGGACCTGCTTTACCTGATCATCCAGATTATCTGCCTGATGGAGCTGAAGGTGTAGCAGCACGTGCATATGGTTATGAGGTTGAAGCTTTTGGTAACTTTGCTGTTGCAATGGGCGCTTTTCTAAAAGCATTTAATGGTGCAATGCTCATTGGCAAGGGGGCGATAACTGAAAAAGGCATCTTTGAACTTATTCTTAGTAAAAGAGGTGTTGGGATTGGTTATAATGTAGATCTCCCAACAATATTCTGTAAAGAAGGTCCAGGTGTTGAGGGTGCTCATGCTTGGGTAGGATTCAATACAGATAACCCTGTGTCTAAATATGATCACAGACTTGAGCAATCAGATACAGTAAGTTATACGATTGATGCTCAAGGTAGTAATTCAACACTTGTTGCTTTTGAAGTGAAAGGTCTACTTGCCAATGGTAAATATGGAAGTCTACATAATGTGATTGTTACGCATACCAATGCAGGGCAACCTTATGGAATAGTTCAATACAGATTGAATGGACAAGAATATCTTACTGTAGATCAGACTAGAATACCAAAATTCACCAAAGAAGTTGAATCTTTACTTGGTTTCATGGTTGCTGGTGATCGTGTCATCGGCGGTCAAATGCCTGCAATCGCTGATTTGCCTTCAACAGCCACCTTAGAGGACGTTATTGCAAAAGTTAATGTATTGCTTGCAAGCTTAAGAGAAGAAAGTGGTCATGGCTTAATCGCAAAATAGTTCTTTAAATTTAATGGCACCCAAGCGGGTGCTTTTTTATTGCCAAAAATTAGGGGGTATCAATGGCAGATAATCAACAAATTGTAGAGGCTTCAACAGGTGTGGCAGCTAGCAAAGTCATTACATATGGTGGTAGTGCAAGTGGAGCTATTACTGCATGGCTTGGGAGTATTGATCTTGCGTTTTGGTTCAGTATTTTGATTGCGATAGCGGGCTTAATCATGAACTGGTATTTCGCACGTAAGAAAGATAAACGCGATGAACTTGAACATAAAGCATATTTGGAAAGCTTAAAGGATAAATGCAATGTCAAACAAGACTAAATATATAGTGGTGGGTCTAGCAGCTTCAGCTGCTTTTTTTACGTCATTAATTAAGTATGAAGGCTATGAGCCAAAGCCTTATTTAGATAGCGCAAAAGTAGCAACAATTGGTATTGGTTCAACTCAGTACGAAAACGGCACAAAAGTCAAAATGACTGACAAGCCGATCACTAAAGAACGTGCTGTTCAGATTGCAAAGGCTCATATCGCAAAAGATGAAGTTGCTTTTCGTAAGTCGTTGCAGGGCGTGAAGCTTACTCAGACTGAATATGATGTGTATCTAGACTTTGTTTATAACTACGGTCAGGCAAATTGGAACGGCTCATCAATGCTTAGAAATCTCAAAGCAGGGCAATACAAACAAGCATGTACTTCATTACTTAAATATAAATACGTTGCTAAGCGCGATTGTAGTATCCGCTCAAATGGTTGCTATGGCGTTTGGACACGGCAATTAGATCGATATAACAAGTGTATGGGGGTGCAGTAAATGCCAATAGCCGATATTGTATGGAAGTATAAAAAATGGATCGCAATTGCGGTCTTTATTTTTTTATACCTGGTGCAAATTGCTTATACAAATCATCTAAGTGGAAAACTTCAAATTGCTGAACAGAAATGTGCAACCAAGGTTCAAAAACTTAAAGATGATCAGCAAAAGGCATTGGTCGAAAAACAAAACAATATAAACAAAGTGAGCGCAGATTATGAGCAACTTAAATCAGAACAACGTGTCAAAGTCGAAACAGTTACACGTGAAGTGCAAAAGATCATTGAGCGTCCTGTTTATAACAACGTTTGTATTGATGATGACGGCTTGCGCAACATCAACTCACTTATCCCCGACGATTCCAGCTAATCTGACCGTACCTTGCCCTAAACTCTTAAAACTTGAGTCTGGGCAGGGAAAAGAAATAACCCTATGGATCATTGATACTATCGCAAAATACAATGAGTGTAGTGCTTTGAATGATGCGAAGAATAAAGCCCTCAATTGAGGGCTTTATTTTTTGATTAATTTATAGATTAATCTTCAACAGGCACTTCAAAACTCATAATAAAATTTTTATCAGACTTTTTATAAAAAGTAACATCCGTTCTGCCGTAATTTTCTAAATCACGCTTAGTTACAGGGTCGAATTGTCCAATATCCATTTTCTCTCTTATATACTGACCTAATAGTGATATATCACCGACTGTGGTGATGGCTTTTCCATCTGTTTGCTGTCTAACACAATTGAATACTTTATTGTCAATTGTCGTAACTGTGAAATGTTCACCAGCAAGCGGGAAAAAGCCTGTATTTTGTTCTTTTGAAGGTAGCGGAATATACATTTCATCCCCTTCACGGTTGTCTCGCTGTCCCCAATTGGGTCCAGATTTTTCACCTGTTTCATCACCCGTCTGCTTAAGTAGGGTTAAAGTAAGATGTGGATAATTATTAAAAAGGTCTTTTTCTTCCGGAGTCATAGTATTTCTCTTAATTAAACTAATGAATAAGAGGCTTTATACTACACTCAATTTTTTCGTATTGTTCATTTGCCAAACACTTAAATAAACTTTCGATTATAATTTGCACACCTTTACTTGGAACAGCCATACCAATTTGCTTTCTAACATTTTCTTTTGATCCGATGAATTTGAAATTATCAGGAAAAGTTTGCAATCTTGCCCGCTCTCTATTGGTTAAAGCTCGTGGTTCACTCCAGTGATACATATGAGTACCACCTCCACCACTGCCTGTTACTGTGTATGCAGGCTTATTTGGATCTAATCGCTTATAAATCTGACTTATTTTTGCGCCCTTAACATTAAGTTGGAGGTGAGATGGTATATCCGCTGTAAATGCATTTTCACCTGGCTTGATATATTTCAATCTTTCAATCACAGATTTTGTATGTGTTGTATGCTCATTATTATCAGCAGACAATGGGATTGGTGGGTTTTCGATTGCATTACGACAAGTTATATCTATGTTTTCAAATGGTGCGGGTGATGGTGGGTAAAAACGGACATTAATATCTTTACGTATACCTATAATTATTATTCTTTTTCTTGCTTGAGGAACACCGTATTTATCAAATGAATAAAGATGAGGATAAACTGAATACCCAGCTTTAAACAGATCCTGTAGAATTTTCTTTAAAGCACCTTCGTCATCAGATGATGATAATCCTTCAACATTTTCAGCTAAAAACCATTTAGGCTTAAATTCTTCAAGTACTTTAACACCATACTTGTAGAGTGCACCAAACTCACCATTGATACCTTTTTTCTGACCTACAGCACTATAATCATTACACGGGAAACCAAATGCCAATGCATCAATATCGGAAATAGACTTTAATTTTTCAATATCAAGTTTTCGAATATCTTCACATATAACAGATGACTTGTTTCCATCACATATATTTTCTGCATAAGTATTACAGGTATCAGCATCATAGTCTGTTGCCCATACATGCTTCACTTTAAATTTATTGTGAAGAGCTGATTTAGCACCAAGCGCGATTCCTCCTGGACCACAGAACAACTCACCTAGTTTGAAAGACTCAATGTTTTTCACAATCTGACCTAAAGTTTACCAAAAAATACAAAAGCAGCTTAGCAGCTTTTGATTAATCATGCAAACTATTTAATTTGTTTTGTAGTATACATAGTGCTGTCTGTATTGATGCTGATGGGTTGCAGCACATCAACTCGCTTATCTCCGACGATTCCAGCTAATCTGATTGTACCTTGCCCAGATCTCCAGCAATTAGAAGATGGAATGGGGCGTACTTTATTGCTTTGGTCTGTTGATACGATTGCAAAATACAATGATTGTAAAGCTCGTCATTTAGCAATAATTGAAGTATTAAAAGACTAAAGCCAGCATTCTTGGACTAAAGCATTTTTATAGAAAGATTTTTTCCAATTCTTAGCAAGAAGATCTTGGGCTTCTTGCTTTGATAAAAACTTATATGCTTTATCTTCATCATCAGTCCAAGAATAATTTGTTGTTACCGCAGTATCAATATCTGAATAATCATCATAGTTGTAATGATTTTCTTCAGTAATCGCTAAAAACAAATTGTCCTTTATAATTCGAAATGCCATAAATAATCCTCAATTTGATAATATAATATACAAAAACAAGGAATGTAAACAAATAACAATAAAGTTAATTATGTTATTGAGTTTTAATGAATTTATTTAATTTTTTGAAAATAGGCTATTTATTAAACAAAATATTTTTTTGTTCATAATCTGTCTAATAAAGTCGTCATATTAATGGTTTATCCACATAGTTATCATCATCTTGTAAATAAAGAAGAATTTTATAAGTATTTGTATATAAGGTATTTATAATAAATTGGTTTTATTAAAAATTGAAAATGTAAAAAAAAGAACTGTTTATAGATAAAACATTGTTGGAATGTCAATATTGATTAAACTGGTAAAAACATACAATATGGTTGAGAGTTCAAGGTTAAAGACTAACTTTGGAGAGGGACTGCTCTTAATCTAACCGTCTAAAATCAAATTAAGAGCAGTGTGTTGAAAGTGTATTTCTACACTATCTAAATATGCTGATCTTGATGTGCATATTTACTCTTGTACTATTTAACAGTATAGGGGAAGTAATATCAAGTGATGCTCTATTACGGAGAGCTACAATGAGTACAGTTGTATTCTATTGTTTGCAATTTATCAGCTTGTTAGCTGATTTACTGCAAATCGCTGATTTCATCCTGAGATAAATAATAGACCGCCTTTAGAGGCGGTTTTTATTATTCATTTTAAAAATAATCTTTCCAAAAATTGCCACATTTTTTGCCACAGATATTTAATATCTAGTGATATACTATCAACTATAAAAGTTTTAACTTATTGATTTAAAACATCATTAATGTGATATAGCTTTATTGATTATTGTGAAAGTGGGTTCAACTCCCGCCATCTCCACCAAAATTCAATTCAGAGAAGTTTGACTGAATGTAAAAAAGCCTTTAAGTTCAATGCTTAAAGGCTTTTTTATTTGCCTGTTTGTCCGATATCATCCGACTTGATTTGACCTAATTTTTGCCTTCTCTGGGTAATTATTGGGAAAATTTACCCAATTATTTTAGTCTAGATAAAAGGTAAATACTGATGAAGCTTACCGATACAGAATGCAGAAAAGCACAGCCAAAAGAAAAACGATATCGCCTTTCGGATGAGAATGGTCTATCACTTCTCGTAACGCCATCAGGGCAAAAATACTGGAACATACGCTTTACTGTTCTTGGTGAGCGTAAGTCAGAGTCACTTGGTCAATATCCTGATATGAGTTTAAAGAAAGCAAGGGAGCTTGCACTTGAACTGAAATACAAATATTCCAAGTCAGTGTTGCACGAGGAAATTAAGCCATTTTTTAAAGAGGTAGCAGAAGATTGGTTTGATAATCAAAGAGAAACTTGGTCATCCAAACATATTAGTAATGTGCGAGCATCTTTGGATGAGCTTTACCTTGCTCTCGCAACTAAGCGTATTAATCAAATTCAAGCTCCAGAGATTTTGCAAATCATTAAAAAGATCGAAGCTAGAGGCTCATTAGAGGTGGCTAAGCGTACTTTGTCTCGTTGTAGTATGGTCATGAAATATGCCATTGCTCATGGCTATCGATATGATAATCCAGCGAGTGATTTGATCTATGCACTCAAGAATAAAAAAGTGAAGAATTTGGCTTCATTATCAGAAAGTGAAATGCCTGAATTTTTAAGAAAAATTAAAACTTATCCATCAGATGCTCAAACTCACCATGCAATAATTATGATCATGCTTACTGGTGTTCGAGTAAGTGAGTTACTGCAAGCACGTTGGGATGAATTTGGTCTGGAAGAGCGTAAATGGGATATCCCTGCTGAAGGTAATACTCCCATTTTTAATTGATTTAATAAGTAGAAAGGCAAAGTCCTTATCATTGTTTAAATTTAGGTGGTTTACCATCAACTGACATATGTGGGCGTTCATGATTATAAAAGTGTTGCCATATC